>JACRAG010000025.1 GCA_016213455.1 Anaerolineae bacterium
CCCTGGCATATCTGTATTCAGGTCGCTGGCACCAACCAGTATTTTCTGGCTATCAGGAAACCAACTTATAAGCTGAATTTCATCTGCATCAATAATTGAAAACTCCTGGGTGCCTTTATTTTCGATATTTTCAGTTATTATCTTTGATTTGTGTTCGTTATTTCTTTTTTCGTATGCAACATAGTTACCATTATCCGAGATAATTGGAAAAGATATATTGTCAGATGGTTTCTTGTCAATTTGAAAATTACGCAACTCTTTGGTGTTCATGTTGTAACGAACAAACACCGGGGTATCGTCCGCTTCTTCGATTAATAATAAGAATTCCCCACTTGGAGAAGATTTATAAAAATTCGGGTTTATACCTGTCCCAATTATTTGCGACTCTTTTGAAATTGGGTCCAGCAAAAGCAAATCAGTTTCATTTTCACAGTAAAGTAATTCAGTGTGTGGTAACAATCCATTCTTGCAGTATATTGGAAAAGTAGCTTTCTCCTGTTCATGAGATAAAGTGTCAAATAATGTAATATAACCATCGTGGAACACAAATAACCGATTCCCAGTTTCATAATGAAATATTGATGACTTTGGAGTACTTGTGATTAACTCGGTTGTTGGCAAATTATTGGATGGTGAAATAGTTTCCGATGGACTAATCTGAACAGTTTGTATGACATCCCTTGTACTTGTTGTATCCGTTGAATCTAAATATCTATTGGGAGCATTGGTACAACCATTGAAAAGGCCGACACAAAATATTGCGAAGAGAACTCTTATAACTAATCTAAGACTATCGAGCATAAGATCCTCCCAAATAATAACCCCCATCCAAATTTGTTGAGTTCGTATAATAATTCAATTACGATGTTGGCTCTATTCGAGTTAAGTTCGAATAATATCGATGTACCATTCTTTCTATAAATTCTAGGACCTTAACAAAAGTGGTGAGTTAGAAGTATCCTTGTGGTTGCCAATCCAAGGCGAAACCATGAATCCCCAAAATGATTATAGCCTGTCACTAATACTTGTCGAGATCATGACCCGCATGGATTGCTTGCAGTTCCCGGCTCGGATGTTGGGGTCCGGGCGGAGCCGCGCCATCCAACCCACCTTATCCGCCCTGCACCCAGCCTGACCGATTTGTGTCCGCTCTTCTTGCACGTCCTCGCCGGTCGCGCGGTGGCATGCTTTCTATGGCATTCCGAAGCGCCGGCTCCCCAGGTAGGGTGTGACGGAGCTGAAGCGATCTTCCGCGACGTTATCGGATTGTCTCCATTATGGTATGATTACCGGTCCGGTACACATTGCTTTTTCAAACATGAGGGGCGGTATGGTCACATCGGAACAAATTGAAGCCTGGATTAACGAAATTGCCGCGCGCCCGGCATCCGCGCCGGGTATTTTGCGCGCCATTGCCGCGCGCCTGAGCGAACTGGACGCCTGGAATGATGAACTGCTGACCGATAACATTGCGCTGCGCAGCGGCAGCCGGGTAGAGGAATATGAAAAACGCCTGGCTGCCCTGGAGCGCCAGCTGGAGATGATTCGCCGCCAGGTGGGCGCGGGTGGGCTGGCGCTGCAGGAGGCGGATGAAGTTGCCGCGGCGCTGCTGATCTTCAACCCGCGCGGGCAGATCCTGCGCCTGAACCTGGATGCGCAGGCCCTGGATGCCGCCGGCTCACCAGGCCGGCTGGCGCAGGCTCCGGCGGATGGCGCCCCCGCGCCGGGCCTGTTGTTGACGCACCCCGCCGAAGAGCTGCTGGCGGTGTTCGACTCGGGCCGCACCGTCATCCTGCCGGTGGCGCAAATTCCCCCCGCGCCGGGCCTGGATTGGGCCAACGCCCACCGGGTCGATCCGCGACCGGGTGAAGAGCTGGCGGCGCTGCTGCCCCTGGCGCGCCTGGCGCTGTTTGACGGCGTGGTGCAGGCCAGCCGGCGCGGCTGCGCCAAGTTGATGCTCAAGGGCTCGTTTGAGAAGTTCATCGCCGGCAATGCGATCGGCGCGGGGATCAAACGCAAGCCGGATAAAACCGCTGGCCTGGCCTTGATTTTGCGCGACGGCATGGCAGCGCTGGCGACCCGTGAGGGCTGGCTGGTGGGCATGAGCGCCGGTCAACTGCCCTTCGCGGCGGAGGAGATCCTGCAGATGGGCTTGAGCGATTATGTGGTGAGTGTCTTCAGCCCCGGCAAGAAGGGTTCGCTGCTGGCACTGACCAACACCGGCAAGGCGCTCAACCGCGAGGCCGGCTGGCTTGAAGCGGCGGTCTCCTTCAAGGGGCGCGGGCAGGCGCTCATCCCCGCTTCACGCCGCGAGGCGGGCGTGCGCCTGGCGGGGGCTGCCGCGGTGGATGCGGAGGACGTGTGCGCCGTGCTGCTTTCCGACGGCAGCCTGGCGCTGCGGCGGGCAGGCGCGCTGCTGGCGGACGGCTCCATTGAGACCGGCGGCGCCGAGGCTTTGGCGCTGGCTGTGTTCAGCGTGAAGTGAGGCAGTATGAGTCTGTGGGTCGGCATTGACTTTGGGACCTCCAATTCGGGCGTGGCGGTGCCGCAAGACGGCGGCGTGCGCGTGCTGCCGCTGGACCCGGCCAATATCGTGCCGGAGGTGGTCAAAACCATCCTGTATGTGACGCGCGATAACCAGGCCTATATCGGGCAGGAGGCGGTAGAGCTGTATTACCGCCAGAACATCGGGCGCATTCGCAGCATGACCCGGAAATGGGTGGGCGAGATCGACGTGTACGGCGGCGACATGTTCTTTGTGCGCGATGTGTACGCATTTGTGGATGAGATGGCCCCCGGTCGCCTGCTGCAGTACCTGAAAACCGCGCTGCGCACCCCCGGTTATGACGGCACGCGCATCTTTGAGCGTTTTTATACCACCACCGAGATGGCGGCGCTCTATCTGCGCGAGTTGAAACGGCGCGCCGAAGTGCAGTTGGGTCAGGCTATCAGCGGGGTGGTGCTGGGCCGCCCGGTCAAGTTCAGCGACGACCCCGCCCACGACCGGCGCGCCGAGCAGGCCCTGGGCCAGGCGGCGCGCAGCGCCGGTTTCAGCGAGGTGCGCTTTGAGTTGGAGCCGGTCGCCGCGGCGCTGGATTATGAGCAGCGCCTGCGCAAGCCGCAGACCACG
>JACRAG010000247.1 GCA_016213455.1 Anaerolineae bacterium
AGTCCCGCGTTTATCATTGGATGAGCGTTGGCGCCCAACCGAGCGAGTCTGTGGTGCAGGTCTTCCGCAGCGTCGGCATTATGGACCGCTTCGCCCGCTACAAAGCCGGCGAGCCGATCGAGAAATTGTTGGAAGAGAGCAAGGTCTATTTCGAAAACCGCAAGGTTGAGGAATCCACCCTGGCATCCTCCACCAAGTAATTTGTCTTCAGGAGCAACTCCGTGAAGGAATTGATTGAATACATCGCCCGGTCGCTCGTCGACCAGGTTGATCGGGTGGAAGTGGCTCAGATGCGCGGCCCCGGTGGTCGAATGCGGCTTGAGCTGCGTGTAGCCCGAGATGATATGGGACGGGTGATTGGTAAAGGCGGGCGTGTGGCCAATGCGATGCGTGTTTTACTGCGCGTGGCGGCTGCCCGTGAAGAACGACAGGTCACCCTGGATGTGATTGAGCCGCGATGACACGGCAAGGCAATCCGTCTCCCAATCTTTCCGACGGACCTACAGGCTCGCCCGATAAGGGCGAGCCTGTATTCGTTGCCGTCGGTTTTCTGCGCCGCGCACATGGTGTGCACGGTGAAATGATCATGGATGTTCTGACCGGCTTTCCGGAGCGGCTGCGTCCACACCGCACCGTCTTTGTGGGTGAGGATCGAGAGCCGATCAAGCTGGCGTCAGTTCGACGGCATGATCCGGCCTTGCTGGTACGCCTGGAAGGCTGCACCACCCCTGAAGAAGCGGCTCGTTATCGCAACCAGGTGGTTTGTGTGCGCATAGACCAGCTGCCTGAACTTCCAGAAGGTGAATATTACCATCACCAGATCCTGGGTATCCAGGTTTACCTGGAGTCGGGGGAAAAATTGGGCAGCCTGAAAGAGATCCTTGAGACCGGCGCCAACGATGTGTATGTCATCGCTCGCGAGGGTGCAGAGGATATGCTGCTTCCGGCGATCGAAGATGTGGTGCTTTCCATCGATGTGGAAGCAAACCGCATGGTGGTTAAACTGCAAGAGTGGCTGTAAGAAGCCATATGGTGGCAAAACCATAAGACAGGTCTAAGCAAACGCATGGAAGCCAGGGATTACTGGGTGGGGTTTAACCTGGTCAAAGGAATCGGCGCGGTCCGGCTGCGAAGCCTGCTGGACCATTTTGGCAGCCTGGAAATTGCCTGGCAGGCTCCATTGGATGCGCTGATGGCAGCCGGGTTAACCTCGCGGATCGCCGAAAACTTGCTGCATTTGCGCTCAAGCCGGCAGCTTGAGCAGACACTCAAAATAATAGAAGAGAAGAATATCACGGTGGTGACCTGGGATGACGAAGACTATCCCCGACGATTGCGGGAAGTCAACCAGGCGCCGCCGGTTCTTTTTATCCGGGGCAGGATCGAACCAAAAGATGAGTGGGCGGTGGCGATCGTCGGTACCCGCCGGGTAACTTCTTACGGAAAGCAGGTGACCGAGGAGATTGCCGCCTTCCTGGCTGCCAACGGGGTGACCGTGATCAGCGGGCTGGCGCGCGGCGTGGATGCTGTGGCGCATGAGACCGCGCTGCGCAACGGCGGTCGCACCATCGGCGTGCTGGGGAATGGCGTGGACCGCATCTATCCACCGGAACATGCCAACCTGGCGAAACACATGCTGGAGGCAGGCGCCGTGATCAGTGATTATGCCCCCGGCACCCCGCCTGATTCAGCCAATTTCCCGCCGCGCAACCGCATCATTTCCGGGCTGTCGTTGGGCGTGGTGGTGATCGAAGCCGGGGAAACCTCCGGCGCGTTGATCACGGCCAGTTTCGCGGCTGACCAGGGGCGGGATGTGTTTGCCGTACCGGGAAACATCACTGCGCCGCAGAGCAAAGGCGCTAACCGGCTGATCCGCGATGGGGCGACCCCGGTGTTGCAGCCAGAAGATATTTTGTCGGCGCTCAACCTCAATCAGGTTCAACAGAAACAGGCTGCCCAGCTTGCGCTGCCGATGGATGAAACCGAATCGCGTTTGCTGCGCACCCTGGCGGCTGAACCGCTGCATGTGGATGAGATCAGCGCACAGACCGGACTGCCGGTTTCCGATATTTCCGCATATCTGACGTTGATGGAATTGAAGGGTATGGTTCGGAACATGGGGGGAATGAATTACAGTGCGATTCGGGAAGATGCAGCCAGTTACAGCGCGTAAAAGCCCCCAATATTTGGATTAACCTCATCTATTTTGCTTTATCTATTCGCAAATGAAGCGGGATGTGGTAAAAAATAACCGAATGCCCGATCAGGGTGTTTTGTTTAAATCAACCATTTGTCAGATCCGGCGCGCAGTCTGGTTTCTGAATTGAAATTAGAGGAGAAGATCGTGATAGAAGCTTACTGCGTTAAATGCAAAACCAAACGTGAGGTTGTCGACCCGGTAGCGGATTTCAATGTGTCGGGGAATGCGATTACCCGCGGGACCTGCGGGGTATGCGGCACCAAATTGTTCCGCATTGGTAAAACACCGGCGCATGAGGGCTTGACCCCTCCGCCACCCAAAAAAGCCGAGCGCAAAGGCAAGCTGGTGATTGTGGAATCGCCTGCCAAGGCGCGCACGGTGGGACGCTTCCTGGGACGTGGTTACACCGTGAAGGCATCGGTAGGCCATGTGCGCGA
>JACRAG010000249.1 GCA_016213455.1 Anaerolineae bacterium
CCAATCTTACGATGCGGTTCTTGTGGACGCCGGCACCGGCAACCTGCATTCGGTACGCAACGCGCTCACCAGCCTGGGTTACCGCCTGCTGGTCACCGCCGACCCGGATGACGTGCGTCGTCCTGGAAGGGTCATTCTACCGGGCGTGGGCGCCTTTGGCGCGTTCATGCAGGGCTTGTGCGCTGCCGGGCTGGACCAGGCGGTGCGCGAGGTGGTGCAGCGCGGCGACCCCTTGTTTGGCATCTGTGTCGGCATGCAGGCCCTGTTTGAGGAAAGCGAAGAGCTGGGCAGCTTTGCCGGTCTGGGTATCCTGCCAGGGCGGGTGGTGCGCATCCCGGATGCGCCGGGTTTGAAGATCCCCCACACCGGCTGGAACCAGCTGCACTTTCAACGCCCCAGCCCATTGTTTGCCGGATTACCCGACGGCTGCTACACCTACTTCAACCATTCCTTCTACTGCTCGCCCGCAAACGCTGCAGACCGCCTGGCAATCACCGACTACGGCGCCCAACTCACCTCTGCGGTGCAGCACGAAAACATCCACGCCGTGCAGTTCCACCCCGAAAAGAGTCAGCGGGTGGGGCGGGCGATTCTGACCAATTTCTTCAACCTGTGAGAACGCATGCCCAACCCTGCATCCTCTGATTTCATTGTATTTCCAGCCATCGACCTGCGCGGCGGACAGGTGGTGCGCCTGAAGGAAGGCGACCCGGATCGGCAGACCGCCTACTCAACCGACCCGGCGGGCACCGCCGAACGCTGGCTGTCCGCCGGCGCGCAGTGGCTGCATGTGGTCAACCTGGACGGCGCATTTGACCAGCCCGACCAGCAAAACCAGGCGGCTTTGGCTGCCATTCTGCGCACCGCGCAGCAGTTCGGCGCGCCGGTGCAGTTTGGCGGCGGATTGCGTACATTGGACGCATTAGCCCGCGCGCTGGAGATGGGCGTGCAGCGCGTGGTGCTGGGCACACTGGCTGTGGACCAGCCCGAAGTGCTCGCGCAATCGGTCCAGCGCTGGGGTGCGCAGCGCATCGCCGCCGGGCTGGATGCACGCGGCGGACAGGTGGCAGTGCGCGGCTGGAAGGAACAAACCGCGCTTCCAGCCGTCCAACTGGCCAATCAACTGGCACGCCACGGCCTGGAATGGCTGATCTTCACCGACATTGCCCGCGACGGTCTGCAAACCGGTGTCAACCTGCCCGCCACCCTGGACCTGGCCCGCCAGACCGGTTTGAAGGTGGTGGCATCGGGCGGAGTCAACCTCGCCGCAGACGTGCATGCCATTCGCCAGGCCGGGTTGGCAGGAGTCATCATTGGGCGGGCGCTGTATGAAGGCTCGCTGCAACTGGCGGAGGTGTTATGTTAGCCAAACGCATCATCCCCTGCATGGATATCGCCAACGGGCGCATCGTCAAGGGAGTCAACTTTGTCAACCTGCGCGATGCGGGCGATCCGGTGGAACAGGCGCGCGCTTATGACGCAGCCGGCGCGGATGAACTGGCCTTTCTGGATATCTCCGCCACGCATGAAGGCCGTGACACTGTGATCGACACGGTGCGGCAGGTAGCCAACCAGGTATTCCTGCCGCTCACCGTGGGCGGGGGCATCCGCAGCGTGGAAGATATGCGCGCGCTCCTGCTGGCTGGCGCAGACAAGGTCAGTATCAATTCAGCCGCCGTACGCAACCCGGTTCTGCTATCTGAAGGCGCGGACCGCTTCGGCAGCCAGTGCATTCTGCTGGCAATCGATGCCCGCCGGGTTCCCGGTACCGGGGACCAACCGCGCTGGGAGGTGTTTGTCAGCGGTGGGCGCACCCCCACCGGCATGGATGCCCTGGAATGGGCTGTGAAAGGCGTCCAGATGGGCGCAGGCGAGATTCTACTGACCAGCATGGATGCAGACGGCACCCTGGCAGGTTTTGACCTGTCCCTGACCCGCGCAGTGGCATCTGCCGTCAATGTACCCATCATCGCGTCCGGCGGTGCAGGGTCGCCAGCCCATTTTGCCGAAGTACTCACCGAAGGCTGCGCCGACGCAGCGCTGGCAGCCAGCCTGTTCCACGATGGCAAGCTGCGCATCCCGGATCTGAAAGCCTACCTTGCGAGCCGCGGTATTCCCGTCCGGCAGGAGTGAACCATGCAGCCAAAATTTGACGACCAGGGGCTGCTGCCCGCCATCGTACAGGATGACGCCACCGGACAGGTGCTGATGCTGGCTTACATGAACCGGGAAGCCTATGAACTGACCCTGTCCACCGGAGAGACGCATTTCTGGTCCCGCAGCCGCCGCGAGTTGTGGCACAAAGGCGCAACCAGTGGCAACACACAGCGAGTCATCAGCGCCGCGTTGGATTGCGACGGCGACACGCTGCTGGTGCGCGTGATCCCTGCCGGGCCAGCCTGTCACACCGGCGCGACCAGTTGTTTCTTCAACGCCGTTGCAGAAGGAGCGGATGAATGAACCATCCGCTGACACAATTATTTACACCCATTTCACCGAACCAGGAAAGATAACCCATGAAACTCAATGACCTGTATGAAATCATCGAGCAACGCCGAAACCAGCCCAGCGAAACATCCTATACAGCGCGCCTGATCGC
>JACRAG010000250.1 GCA_016213455.1 Anaerolineae bacterium
AGCCAGGTGGTGAACAGGCCGCTGAGCGTAGGCCCAAACCCGCCCAGGATGACAAATACAAACGAAATGGGTGGGGCTTTCATCAACCCACCGGGCTGGATGTACAGAAACAATAACGACCAGATACTGAAAGACCAGATCATCGTGAAGAGGATATAGGTCAGAATGGGATGACGGATAAACCACCTTTTAAGCTTCATGGGGAGACTCCTATTTTGTGTAAGACAGGGCTTTGGTCTTGCGTAATGAATTGAAAGTGTACGAAAGACTACCGCGCCACTCCATCAGGCGGAGGATTTCGCGCCCCGGCGAGCCGGGGTAGATGTAGCGGCTGTACTTGGGCGGGCGGGCCTGCTTTTTGAGCGCCGGGTCGAGTGTGACGCTTCCAACCAGCACAGCTTCCTCGCCACCGAGTTGCCCGCGCAGGGTTCCATCAGCATCCAACACAATCGAACGGCCTGAAAAGCGGAAATTCTGCGGGACGCCGAGGGTGGTATCGGGGACAGGGGAATCCCAGGTCCCGCTTTTATTGCACATCAACACCGGCACACCAAACCATTCGTTGTACAGGCGAGCCACCAAACCTGGGCGACCGTTCAACTGGTCAATATCGGCCTGGGAGGTTAGTTTGGTCACCTGGGTGGGGGTGCAGTAGGAATGCGGCATCAGCATCAGGTCAATGTTGCTCTGTGCAATCGCGCTGGCGACCTCATAGGTGTGATTGTCGAAGCAAATGCCCACGCCAATCCGGCCCAGGTCGGTATCAAGGTAGGGGTTACCACGCTCGCCCTTGAAAAAGTAAGCTTCCCATATCGAAGGACTGCGTTTGCGCACCGCGCCCACGATTTTGCCGGAAGGCTCAGCCAGGGCGAAGGTGTTGAAAAAATGTCCACTTCTGGCCTCGAGGAAGCTCGTGCCGAGGTAGATTCCCAACCGCCGGGAGGTCTCAGCCAGCCAGCGGGTAGTAGGACCATCGAAGGCTTCGGCGGAATCCCACAGCGCAGGGGTCAGCAGATAGCCCTGGGGCATGAATTCAGGGAACAGGACCAGCTGCGCCCCTTGAGCATGCGCCTGTTCAGCCAGCTGCGTGGCGCGGATCAAATTTTCCTGCACTTTGCCATCCTGGCATGAGATTTGCGCGGCAGCCAGTGTCATGATTTTTTTCATGGTTTTTCCTCGCAATATTTTTTCATCTGGTCGTGATTTGGGTGAGCAGTTCCAACAGGGGGAAGCAGTGCCATCCGGACAATCTGACTTTCCAGAGCTGGTTGGCGATGCCAAAACTACCCATCACCCCGCAGCCCGTGACAGGCGCAGCACAGGCTGGGGAAAATCCTTGCGCATCAACAACGCATATGGGATCGCCAGCAGTGGGGCGGTGAACTCCTCCACCCCCACAGGGGTCAAAAAGAGGCAGAACAGCACCGCGCCGAGTAATCCCAGGCGCACGCCTTTACCGCGGCTGAGGATCAGCACTCCCACAGTGGTCTCAAAAAGGATCAGGGCGATCACAAACGGCAGCGGATATCGCGCCAGCACCTCGGTAAAGAACCAGCGGTACACCGGCAGCACGGCATGCGCACCAGCCTGGGCAAACAAGGTCGGGTCAATCAGAGTCACCGGCACATTCACGCCCAGCGCCATTATCAGGAAAAACACGCCGCACACCACCCTGCCCACGGCAGGGCGAAAGACCGCCAGTCCGATCAACACCAGCACAAAGACGATCGTCACACTAAAAGGATTGATAATGCTCATTCTCTAAACCTCAAGCAAACAGGAATTCAGGCCAGTGCAGCGCCAATCCGGCAGCCACCGCCAGGTTGACCAGTACACCCACCACCAGCCACGGATGCCAGTAGAAACCCAGCAGCAGCAGGGATGCCGCCGCGCCCACGCCCGCAGACAGGCCCCACAAGCCATTCAACCCCGGCACGCCCAGCAGCCCCAACCCCGCCAGGGTGAAACCAGCCAGGGTCACAAGCCACAGCGCGCTGCCCAACCCGCGCACCGCCAGGTTGGAAAGCCCCATTTTTGAAGCCAGCCAGGCCGGGTCGGTGTTCGTGCGCCACCAGGCGGGCCAGAAAGGCGTGCGCAGCTCGCCGGGTTTGGCGACCGGCACATAGGTCAGGCTGAAGTGCACCCAGCCATGCGCGATGAGAATGACAGCCAGCAAAATACGAAATGTATTGGGGTTCATTTTTCCTCCACACTTACAGAAATGAGATTAAGGTTCAGGTCGCGAATGCGTTCCAGGTAACCGTGCAACGCTGCCTGGTCGCTGACTTCGCCGCTCAGGGTGGTCGCGCTGCCGGGGCCGGGCTGCATTTCCAGCGACTCGAACCACACGCTCCAGCGCGCGTCCAGCGCGGCATTGACGACAATGGTGATGTGCAATTTATGCGAGTTCATCAGGCTCTCTTTCATGCCACCAGTATAGAAAACGAAAACCCGACTGGCATCCGCCAGTCGGGTAGGGGGTTGGGTTAAGTTGATTAACCCAGGCCAGTCGATCTATAACAGGCCCAGGTCTTTAGCTTTGGCGATGGCCTCCGCCCGGTTGGCCACATCCAGTTTGCGGTAGATGGTGGCGGTGTGGGCTTTGACCGTGTTGGCAGTGATGAACAGCCGCGCGCCGATCTCCGGGTTGGACAGGCCGGATGCCACCCAGCGCAGGATCTCCACTTCGCGCTCAGTCAGGTTATGCTCGGCAGGCGGCAGGCTGCTCGCAGCGCGCAAATGCGCCAGCAACTCACTCACCCCGGTGATCTCCTGGCAGTCCTCCAGCAGGGGGATCAAGCGCTGACCCTCATCCAGATAGACCTGGCGGAAACCGCGCGGCAGCCCCAACAGGAGCGCTTCTTTCAAAATTGCCGCCGCCGAGGAAGGCGACAGCGCCGCCCGCGCCTGCAGCACCAGGGTTTCCACCAGCGGACTCAGCTTGCCGGCGGCGCGGGTGGCGCTTTCCACCGGAGCCAGCAGCTCGCGCACAGATTTCATCTGCCCGGCAGCCAGCAGCGCCCGCGCGGCTGCCAGGCGCAGGGTTTCTTCAACCTCACCCATTGGCGCGCGCTCATCTGGCGCGCCGAAAGCTTGCCCGTCAGCCCAACCAATCGCCCGGTTCAATGCGCCGGTGTGCAGCCAGTAACGCATCCACACCCCGCTGATGGCAGCACGCAGGTTGGGCACCACCGGCCCCCGCTCCACCCACGCATCCGCCTGAACCAGGGCAGCAGCTGCCACTGCCGGCTTGTTCTGGATCAGCGCCAGGCGCGCCCGCACCATCCAGGCAAAAGCGCAGTGATTGGGGTTTTCCCAGCGCCGGTTGTGCTCCACCGCCTGATCAATCAGCGCATCCGCCTCAGCCAGCCTGCCGCGCTCAATCAACAAATTGGCCAGAAAAGCCTCCACCCGTCCAGCATACCCCGGCCCACCGGCAACCTGGTGGGCGCGCGCCAGCCCGGCGCGAAAAACTTCCTCGGCTTTCTGCAAATCGCCCTGCTGGCGCAGTACCGTACCCAGGTCTCCCGACACGCTGGCGATGGTCCACAGGTTGTCCAATGCGAAACCGATGCGCAGCGCCTCTTCAAAGCAGGCTCTCGCCCGATCCAGGTTGTTCATCATGCGCAGCGCGTAACCCACCGCCCAGACCTGCACGCTGCGCGCAAACCCGGCATCCGCGGGGACGAGATTGTCCGGCTGGGTGGTCAACGCGATGGCTGCCGGCACATTTCCGCTGGTGACAGAAATCAAGCTCTGGATGGCATGCAATTCACATTGCATGCGCGCCTGTTCCTGTGTGGGCAGCCCGCCCGCCTGCAAAACACCTTGCGCACGCGCCAGGAGCGGACGGGCCTCGTCCAGACGCGCGGCAAATGCCAGCGCCCAGGCCTGGTAGATGTTCAACCACGGGCGCTGAACGGTCAGTTCCTCGGGCAGCAGTCGAATCCACGAGAGCAGTTGGTGCAGCCGTCCGCGCGCAAACAAATCCAGGGTGCGGCTTTCCACAATTTGCGCCGCGCGCTCATAATCGCCGGCCTGAATGCTGTGCTGTACGGCTTCCTCGTAATAGCCCTGCCCATCCAGCCAGGCAGCCGCGCGGCGGTGCAGCTCTTCCTCCAGCCCGGCCTGCTGCAAGCCACGCTGCTTCAGGCGCATGCGCAGCAGATCCGCAAACAAATGGTGGAAGCGATACCAGGTGCGATTTTCATCCAATGGGATCAGGAAACAATTGGCGCGTTCCAGCGCGTCCAGCATTTCGGCGGCGTTGGACTGCCCGGTCAGCGCGTTGCACAACGGGGCGCACAGGCGGTCGAGAAGCGCCGAATGCAGCATGAAAGTCTGCATCGCCTCGCTTTGGTTGTGAAACACCTCTTCGGCCAGGTAATCCAGGATGTAGCGGTTGCTGCCTGAAAAATGCGCCAGAAAATCGTGCAGGTTGCTGCGGTCGCGGATGGAAAGCAGCACCATGCGCAGCCCCGCGGGCCAACCTTCGGTGCGCTCCTCCAGCAAGCGAATATCCTCCTCCGCCAGCCGCCCACCCGCCGACTGCGAGAGCAGCTGCCCGGTCTCCGCGTGGTCAAAGCGCAGGTCATCCAGGCGCAATTCCACCAGCTGCCCGCGTGCACGCAGGCGGTGCAGCAGCAGCGGTGGGTCAGAGCGTGAGGACAGCGCCAGGTGTACGCCGGGCGGCAGGTGTTCGACGAGGAAGGAGATCGCGGCATGCAGATTCTGGTCGTGGATCACCTGAAAGTCATCCAGTACCAACACCAGCGGCTCGGCGCGCTGCGCCAGCAGGTTGACCAGCGCCGCGCACAGATCGGCGGCGGCGGGCAGTTGGGGCGCCGCCAGGTAGTCTTCCAACAGCGCCGAAACCCCCGGCGCAGCCGGCTCGAGGGCGCCTGCCAGGTAGGTAAAGAAACGCACCGGGTCGTTGTCGGGCGGCTCCAACGACAGCCAGGCAATCTTCAGCCCTTTGGCGGAGCAGGCCGTGGCCCAATCCGCCAGCAGGCTGGTCTTGCCGTACCCAGCTGGCGCGCACACCAGAATTAACGCGCAGGCGGGCTGCAGCCCGGCATCCAGGCGTTGAAACAGGCGCTGACGGTCAACCCGGTCAGGCGCCGAGGGCGGGATAAAGAATTTAGTCGTCAGCAATGCGGTTGCCAAACGGTCACTTCCTTGCAACAGTTCAGTCCCCAGAGGATGGAAAGAAATTCAAGATACCGGATCATTGTATTCAAATGCTGGCTTGCCCGCAATCACCAGAACGGGGCATTTCCGCCCGAAGGAAGTTCTCCTGTTTTTGGCAATAATCCCCCTTCACCGTTGACGGGGAAGGGGGCAAGGGTGAAGGGGCAAAGCAGATGATGTGTCTTTGTGAATACCCCGCTTTCCCCATCAGGTCTTTCACAAAGTCAACCCCTCCCCGGCCCGCCCCAGGCTTGGGGCGGGTGAAACGCCAAAAACAGGGTTCATGGTGTGCGGTCGCACCCCATGAACCCTGTTTTTGGCAAAAAAACCCCTTCACCGTTGACGGGGAAGGGGGCAAGGGGGATGGGGCAAAGCAGATGATGTGTCTTTGTGAATACCCCGCTTTCCCCATAACGGCTGTTCGCAAAGCAGCATGCAATCTTGGGGTTTGGGTGTTGGGCTGGC
>JACRAG010000251.1 GCA_016213455.1 Anaerolineae bacterium
CTTTGGAGCCGATGGTGCTGGTCAAAACCTGGCGAACCCGGGTGATGCCGGACGAGTGGACGGTCGCTTCGGCGGACGGATCACTCACCGCGCACTTTGAACACTCCATTGCGGTGACAGAGAACGGTCCACTCATCTTGACCTTACCGGCTGAGGCGAAAAACGCCGATCTGGACGATTCTGGCAAGTGAGAGTATAATTGCGGCTTTGGCTGCGTGTAACGTTTTTTGAAGGAGATTAGGCATCATGAGAGTATCGCCGTCCATTCGCAAGCGATGCGCCAAGTGCAAAATTGTAAAGCGCTCCGGGCGCCTGTACGTCATTTGTGAAAACCCAAAGCATAAGCAGCGACAGGGGTAAGAGAAAATGGCTCGTATTGAAGGTGTTGATCTTCCGCGCAATAAGCGGATCGAAGTCGGTTTGACTTATATTTTTGGAATCGGACCTACCCGGGCTCATGAGATCCTCTCAGCCACGCGCGTCAATCCTGACACGCGGGTGAAAGACCTCGCTGAAACCGATGTCCAGTTGATGCGCGATTTTATTTCGCGTTCTTATAAAGTGGAAGGCGATCTGCGCCGCGAAGTTCAAATGAACATCAAGCGCTTGATCGAGATTGGTTGCTACCGTGGCTTACGCCATCGCCGCAACCTGCCCGCCCATGGTCAACGCACCCGCACCAACTCGCGCACACGCAAAGGTCCCAAGAAGACCGTTGCCGGTCGCGGTCGCCGTCGCGGTGGCAAGAAATAATTCGGGTGGGTCCCGGCTGGGAAACAGGGAAACTTCCTCTTCCCGGCGGCTGCCCGGCCGGACCCGGCTTGAAGAATTTGTTTGGACGCAGCAAACCTGGATGTAATGTAAACAGGTAAACCTGGATGTAACGTAAACAGGAAGGAAAAATGGCACAAAATGTTCGTTCGACGCGCAGAGCGTCATCTGCAAAGAAGATTAAGCGAACGCTGACTTCAGGGCAGATTCATATCTTCGCCTCCTTCAACAACACCATCGTAACGGTGACTGACCAGCAGGGCAATGCTGTCTGCTGGGGAAGCTCCGGTTCGGCTGGCTTCAAGGGTTCGCGCAAAAGCACGCCTTTTGCCGCGCGCCTGGCTGCCGAGCAGGCGATCAAAGTCGCTGTGGCAATGGGTTTGCAGGAAGCTGATCTGATCGTAAAAGGGCCTGGCCCCGGACGTGAATCGGCCATCCGCGCCGTGCAATCGTTGGGTGTTCGGGTTCGTTCGATTTCCGATGTGACGCCGGTTGCGCATAACGGCTGCCGTCCCCCGAAGAAACGCCGCGTGTAAGGAGAGGGAGCATATGGCTAGGTATATTGGACCGGTATGCAAATTATGCCGGCGTGAAGGTGAAAAACTGTTTTTGAAGGGTGAGCGTTGCTACGGATCGAAATGCTCGTTCGAAAAACGCGGTTTTGCCCCCGGCCAGCACGGCCGCACCCGGCAGGGTCGCCAGGAACGTGAATCGGACTACGCTCGCCAGTTACGCGCCAAGCAGAAAGCGCGCCGCGTTTACGGCGTTCTCGAACGCCAGTTCCGCCGCTATTTCGGCCTCGCGCGCCGCACCAAGGGCATGACCGGCTTCGTGCTGCTCAGAACCCTTGAGTTGCGCCTGGATAACATTATGTACCGCCTCGGTTACGCGGCTGACCGCGCCCAGGCCCGCCAGCTGGTGAACCATGGACACGTCCTGGTCAACAATCAGCGCGCGGACATCCCCTCGATGCTTCTGCAGGCTGGGGATGTGGTCACCGTCAGCGAATGAGCGCGCGGCAACGGCTTCTTCAAGGAGCTGCCGGAATTCGCAGATAAGCGCCTGTGCCCGCTCAGGCTTGACCGCGATCTCAAGAATCTCTCGGGACGCGTTCTTCGCCAGCCTGAACGGGCGGAGATTGACGGTAACCTGAACGAGCAATTAATCGTCGAGTACTACTCGCGCTAACCCACCAATGACACCGGGCCTCCGCAAGGGGGTCGGGAAGGGGTGAATTGTGGCAGCTCTTAGTAACATGGTAACGCCGAAAGTCGAGCGCGAAGCTGAGGCTCGCAATTATGGCAAGTTTGTAATCGGCCCCCTTGAAGGCGGCTACGGCGTCACGCTGGGCAATGCACTGCGTCGCGTTCTGCTCTCGTCCCTGGACGGGGCAGCGGTGACATCCATCCGTGTTTCGGATGTGTTGCATGAGTTCAGCGATATTCCGGGGGTGCGGGAAGACGTCATTCAGGTTATGCTGCAGATTAAACAACTGCGCCTGATCCTGCATGATGTTGAATCATCCCATCTTCACCTCGAAGTTCGTGGTGAGGGTGTGGTGACCGCGGCGGACATCCAGACTCCGTCTGAGGTGGAAATCGTCAACCCGGATCTGTATCTGTTCACAGTGGATGATCCCAACACCCGGTTGGAGATCGACCTGGTGGTCGGGCGTGGACGCGGCTATTCGCCCGCTTCCGAGCGCAGCGGCCGCCTGCCGATCGGAGAACTCCCTGTGGACGCCATCTTCAGCCCGGTCAAACGGGTTAACTGGAGTGTGGCATCGGCTCGTGTTGGGCAGAGCACTGACTTTGATCGCCTGATCCTGGAGATCTGGACGGACGGTACGATTACGCCCGAGCGCTCGCTGAGCACCGCCTCAAAAATTATGATTGATCACCTGCGCTTCATGGCTGGCATCAGTGAAGAAACCCTGATGTTGGGCGTGGAGAAGGAAGTGGTCGGCAGCCGTCTGACCAGCGAAGCGGCCGAGACCCCCATTGAAAACCTGGACCTGTCGGTGCGTGTATTCAACTCGTTGAAGCGCACAGGCATTACCACGGTTGGCGATGTGCTCGAGCTCCTGGAAAAAGGCGACGAAGCAGTCATGTCCATTCGCAACTTCGGTGAGAAGAGCCTGGACGAACTGCGCCAGAAGATGCGGGAAAAAGGTTTCCTGCACGACGAGAAAACTGTGGAGTAAGGCATTATGCGACACGGTGTAGCTGGTTATAAATTGGGACGCACGATGGGGCAGCGCAACGCCTTGCGCCGCACGCTCATCAACCAATTGTTTACCCATGAACGCATCGAGACCACCCGCGCCAAAGCGATGGCCATCCGTGGCGATGCTGAACGTCTGATTACCCTGGCCCGCAACAGCGCCAAGGGCAGCGATATGGACAAAGTGAACGCCCGCCGCCTGGCGGCTTCCCGCATGGCGAATGCGGAAATCGTTCGCAAGCTGTTCGATGATATCGCCCCGCGCTACGCGAACCGCAACGGCGGGTACACCCGCATGCTCAAGCTGACGCCCCGCCTGGGTGACGCGGCTGAGATGGTTCTGCTCGAACTGGTCGAAGGGTAGTTTATCCACGGCTGCCGGTTTTTGACCGGCGGCCGATCCAAGCCGACCGGCTTAAACCGGATCGAATGGCACGTTACAAACTCATTCTTGCCTATGATGGCACGCATTTCCAGGGGTTCCAGCGGCAGGGGAAAACCCGAACCGTTCAGTTGGAACTGGAAACAGCGTTGCGCAAGCTGGGCTGGCAGGGGAACACCCTTCTCTCTGCCGGGCGGACTGACACGGGAGTGCATGCTTCCGGTCAGGTAGCTGCTGCGGATCTGGATTGGGTTCATGGAACAGAGGCGTTGACTTATGCGCTGAACATGAACCTGCCGGATGATGTTGCGGTGATCCGCGCGGAAGAAGCCGGGGCGGATTTTCATCCCCGCTTTGATGCGGTGGAGCGAGGATATCGCTACCGGATTTACCAGGCCAAAATGCGCGACCCTTTGCGCGAGCGGTTCGCCTGGCGGCTCTGGCCGGAAGTATCGGTGGAGTGCCTGAACCAATGCGCAAAGCAACTGCTGGGGACGCACGATTTCGCGGCATTTGGCAACCCGCCAAAGGCCGGGGGCAGCACACTCCGCCACGTTTACTCGGCAGAGTGGAGCGCCCACGAAGACGAACTGTCCTTTGAAGTGCATGGAAATGCTTTTCTGTACCACATGGTACGCAGGATGGTGAATGCGCAGGTGATGGTCGGGCAGAGCCGGCTGAGCCTGACGGACTTTATCCAGTCCGTCCAAAACGCTGAGCCGCTGCCGCCTGGCCTGGCACCCGCCCAGGGACTGGTACTCCTGGAAGTGCGTTATGCCTCCAACCGGCAAGAAGCAGTACGTTTGATGAAGACCTTGTTGTAAGGTGATAAAATGGCTATGGACAAAACTTTCGTCCTAAAAGGGAAACCTGAATCCGATTGGATTTTGGTGGATGCAAAAGAACAGGGCCTTGGCCGGTTGGCGACTCAGATCGCGCATCTCCTCTTGGGGAAGCACAAACCGACCTACACGCCTGGTGTTGATATGGGCGACTACGTTGTCGTAGTGAATGCCCGCGGCATGAACCTCACCAATGAGCGCATGCTGACCAAGTTCTACCACAAACACTCGAATTATCCGGGTGGTTTGAAATCCGTCAGCCTGCGTGACCAGCTGCAGAAGCACCCGGATCGTGTGATCCGCGCTGCTGTTTGGGGTATGCTGCCGCATAACAAAATGGGCCGCCGGTTGATCAAAAAGTTGAAAATTTATGCTGGTAATGTGCACCCGCACGAAGCACAGAACCCGGCCCCGGTAGCGTAAAGGAGCGAGGGAAAGATGTCCGTTCAGTATTATGAGGGTATCGGCCGCCGCAAAGAGGCCACCGCGCGCGTCCGCTTGATGAGCGGTACCGGCAAATTCATCGTCAACGAGAAACTCGCTGAAGATTATTTCACCCGCCTGGGCGACCTGGAGTCCATTCTGGCTCCTGTGGATGCCGCCGGGCAGGAACGCTCTCGCCTGGACATCACCGTCCTGGTGAAGGGTGGTGGCGTGACCGGCCAGACTGACGCTGTTCAGCTGGGTGTGGCTCGCGCCCTGGTGAAGATGAACGGCGAACTGACGCCGGTGATGCGCAAGGGTGGTTTCCTAACTCGAGACGCACGCGTCAAAGAGCGGAAAAAACCAGGTCTCAAACGCGCCCGCAAGGCCCCGACCTACACCAAACGCTAAAGTTTCATTTCGATTTGCGAATAGCGTGGGAGAACGTTTTCCCACGCTATTTTGCTGTTCGGTGAGGGTATTAACGCTGGGGTGAAAGGCAAAAAGAAAAATCCCCTGTATAGCTCCAGGGGATTTTGTGATGATTTGATGGATGGAAAAGCTGCCGATCTTGCTTTACTCGCCAGTGGAGTTCAATCGCTCCCAACTGCGGCTTTGATTGTCAGGGGGATGGATGATGCCGCGCAACCGGGCGGAGACTTTAAGCAGCTTGCGGCGGGTTTCGGTGGCGATTTCCGCGACGACTTCATCGTCACTATTGCTGCA
>JACRAG010000252.1 GCA_016213455.1 Anaerolineae bacterium
GATAGACCACTATTCTTCATCCTGGAACTCTGGCGGCACGAACCACATTGACCGGTCGTGCCGCCGTTTTTTTCGCCTCCAGCCGGTTGATGGCAGAACAATTCTCCCCCGGACCAGAATCCGTCCAATTCCCGATTTACATGAAATATAAACCGGATCTGAACCGGAACTAAATTTCTTCCTCCTATCATACAAACCAGGTTAATTTGATCGGAGGAACCATGAATCGAACCAATCTGGCAATCGATGCCGGGATTTTTACCGCTTTCCTGGGAGCGATGAACCCCGAACTGACCGGCATCAGCATACACGAATGGCTTTCGGTAGCCTTTGCCATGACCGTGATCGTGCATGTGGCGCTGCACTGGCGCTGGGTCATCGAAGTGGCGCAGCGCTTCTTTGAAAGACTTTGGAACGCCAACCGCCTCAAACTGGTGGTGGATGGGCTGCTCTTCATTGCCGTGACCGGCGTGATGACCAGCGGCTTGATGATCTCGCGCAGCGTGCTGCCCACCCTTGGCATCGCCGTGGGAGAAAACTTCACCTGGCGAGCGCTGCACTCCCTCACTGCCAACCTGTCACTGACGTTGACCGCCGTACACTTTGCCCTTAGCTGGCACTGGATCGTCGCTGCCGTGCGGCGCTTCGTTCTTCAACCGGCTGCGCGGCTCTTCAAACCCAAGGCGCAGCCGTCTGTACTGGTACCGGTTATGAAAGAGGTGAGACATGATTAAAACCATTTATCGCATCGCGGTCATCGCGCTGGCAGCCTGTGTGCTCGCCGGTGGGATGATTTGGCTGGTCAACCGCAGCGGAATGGGGCTGCTGCAGCGTGGAGCGGGATGGGAGGATCGCCTGCCGCCCGGTGATTTTAAGGGTCGCGGCGAAGGTTTCCTGCCGCAGCAAGGTGGGCGCGCGATGGACCGCGACCGGGAAGGCGATTTCCACGGCGAACGCGGCGGCAGTCCACGGGGTTGGTTCGGCATGTTCAACACGCTGTTGATCATCGCCGGTGTGACGCTGGGTGTGGTCGGCCTGCAAAAATTGATCGCCTGGCTGCGTAAACGCAGGAAGGTCGCTCCCATTCAACCATCTGCGCCACCCCCGCCGCCGACGCCGGAGACCCCACCTCCGCCGGAAAATCCTGCACCGCCGGTTGATCCGGTATAAACCTGCTCCCGATCTGCATCGAGGGTTGGCTGGATTTCGATCCAGCCAACCCTTTGTTTGTTTTCATACCCACCGCTCCTCACCATACCCGTTCCCAACAGACTCAGGAGAAATGAGTCTCGCATTTTCCTTGCCAGGGTGGACAACCTTTGGTATATTCGTTACATCATGTAAGTAATACTTACACCATGCAATAATTCTTTGTCCGCCTGCTCCCCCAAGGATGCGTACCCATGCGAAACGCCCCCACCCCTACCATCACCTCCGCTGAAATGCGTGCTATCAACCGCGCCGCCGTGCTGGACTGTGTGCGCAACCGCGAAAGCATCTCGCGCAGTGAAATTGCCGAAACGTTGAACCTTTCCCTCCCCACGGTGATGCGCATCGTGGATGAGCTGATGGCGGAAGGATTGGTGCACGATACGCACCAGAAAGCCTGGAGCGGCGGACGCAAACGCGGGCTGATCGCATTCAATGGCGAGCAATCTGTGATGATAGGCATCGACCTGGGCGGCACAAAGATCTACGGCGCAGTCGCTGACCTGAACGGTCAGATCCTCGAAGAAATGGTTTTCACCCATCACCAGAGCACAGCCGAAGAAAGTTTTGGCGTGCTGCGCGACTCCCTCAACACGTTGATCGAGCGGGCACAGGCTACCGGACGGCGGCTGGTGGGTCTGACGGTGGGCGTACCTGGCGCCGTCGACCCTGCCAGCGGGATCGTATCGGTGGCGCCCAGCCTGGAATGGTACGATTTCCCGCTGAAAGAACGCCTGCGAGCCGTGTTTGACCTGCCCATCGCTGTCGAAAACGACGTGAACCTGGCTGCGCTGGGTGAACTCTGGTTTGGCGCAAACGATGACGCCCGCGACCTGGTGTTGATTGCGATTGGCACCGGCATTGGCGCGGGCATTGTTTTGAACGGCTTGATCCACACCGGCAGGCACCACATGGCAGGCGAGATCGGCTACCTGCTGCCCACCCCGGCGCACCTGAACCAGACTTACCCCGGGTTTGGCGCGCTGGAAATGTTCGCCGCCGGACCGGGGGTGGCAGAACGCGCGCGCGAACGCCTGAAAAACGAGTGGACTGCCAGTCAACTTGCCAGCCTGACGGCGGAAGACGTGTTCAGCGCGGCGCGCCAGGACCGCGCCTGGGCGCAGGCGGTGGTGGCGGAGACGGTGGACTACCTGGCGCAAGCCGTGGCGGCGGTCAGCCTGTTGTATGACCCGGATGTGATCATCCTGGGCGGCGGCGTGGCGCGCTCCGCAGACCTGCTGGTTCACCCCATCCTGGAACGCCTGCGCGGCGTGATTCCCTTCCAGCCGGCGCTGCGCGCCAGTCCGTTGGGCTACCGCGCCGGCGTGCTGGGGGGCATCGTCACCCTGATGCGCATGACAGCCAACTATTACATTCTGAACAAGTTCGCTTAATTCGAGATCCGAATGCTTTACCGAAAGGAATTTTCATGGCTTCCACCAAAGTAACCGTCATCGGCGCCGGCAGCGCCAGCTTTGGCCTCAACACCCTGGGCTCATTGATGCGCAGCAAGAAACTGCGCGGAACGCACCTGGCATTGGTTGACCGCAACCCGGAAACGTTGGGCAGCATGTTCCGCCTGGCTGAACGCCTGAACCGGGATTGGGACGCCGGCATGACCCTCTCGCAGCACACCGACCACCGCGAGGCTCTGCCTGGCACGCGCTTTGTGGTCTCTGCCATCGAAGTGCCGCCGCGCGAGCAGCTCTGGCGCATGGACTACGAAATCCCGCTCAAATACGGCGTGCGCCAGCCCTACGCAGAAAACGGCGGACCGGGTGGGTTTGCCCATGCCGCGCGCAACATCGGTCCGGTGCTGGAAATTGCCCATGATATGGAAGCGCTTTGCCCGGATGCCTATTTCATCAACTTCACCAATCCCATGGTACGCATCTGCGATGCGATCAACCGCTACAGCCGCATCAAAGTCATTGGCTTGTGCCACCAGATTTATGCCGGCTACGGCATGGTCGCCTATGTGATGGCCAAAGAACTGGGCATCGATGTTCCGGATGGGCCGTTCAGCACGCATGCCGATCCCAAATACTATCCCCTGGTGCACAACATCGCCCGGCAGGCGGTAAAGAAGGTGGATATCAAAGCCGCCGGGTTGAATCATTTCACCTGGATCGTAGATATTCGCGACCGCGCCACCGGCGAAGACCTTTACCCGGCGCTGCGCGCTGCCTGGCAGCGCATGCCTGCGCACATCGAACCGCTCACCCGGCGCATGCTGGATGCGTTTGGGCTGATGCCGGTGCCCGGCGATGAGCACCTGGACGAATACCTGCCCTGGTGCTCCGATCCGCAAACACGGCCCTGGGAAAAGTATGAACTCGAGCTGTATGATTGGGAGCGCAACGCGCGCAGCCGCGACGATAAACACGCCGATATCCGCAAAATGGGCCAGGGCAGCCTGCCCATCGATGCGCTGTGGGAAACCGATTCGGAGGGCGCGCTGGAGGTTATCGAAGCCGTGGCTGGCGCAGAAAATGAATATCACCTGGCGATGAACCTGCCCAACCAGGGACAGATCCGCAACCTGCCCGCCAACGCCATTGTGGAAACCCCGGCGGTGATCACCGGCATGGGGCCGCGCGCGCTGAACATGGGCAGCCTGCCCGAAGGCGTGGCCGAACTGCTGCGCCGCGAGAGCTGCGTGGGCCAGCTCTGCGTGGATGCCGCCGTCAGCGGCGACCGCCAGCTCGCGCTGCAGTGCCTGCTGCTGGACCCGGTCATTACCGACCTGGATGTGGCGCGCGCCATCCTCAACGACTACCTGACCGCTTACCGGCAGCACCTGCCGCAGTTCTGGAAATAACCCCATAGTTCGGGCGGAAGCGGTCGCTTCCGCCTTTTTTATATTTCAATCAAGCGCGCCCCTGTCCACCACGGAAGCAGCCCCCATCCAAGCCAATCATGGGCGCCGGCGTGCAGGGGAATAATTCCAACAGCCTCGTACGGATTCCCCCCCGCCATGATGTTATAATCGCCATATCTTTTTCAATCAGGTACGCTATGACCTCTCATTCTTCGCGCCGCAAGGGCGCGTTCATTGTCCTGGGCATTTTGCTCATTATCGTCATTACCGCCGGCGCCATCCTCATCCCCAACTGGAACAAACCGCTCAGCGTGAGCATGCAGCTGCCCACGCGCACCCCCACGCAGCCTGCACCTGTCGACGCCACGCCTACCAGCGCGGCAACCCTCGAGGCAACCCAGGCAGCGCTCCCCCAGGCCACCGCCACCCAGGGACCTGTATGCGGCGGTCCACCGGTGATGTATGTGATCGCCATTGGCGCGGACAACCGCGACGACACCTACTTATACGGACTCGCGGATGTCATTCGCATCGCGCGCATCGATTTCGTCAAAGCCAAGGTGACCGTGCTGACCATGCCGCGCGACCTGTGGGTGGAAATCCCGGATCTCAAAGAGAAGTACCAGGAACAATTCGGCTTTGCCAAGCTCAACCAGGC
>JACRAG010000246.1 GCA_016213455.1 Anaerolineae bacterium
CGCGCCTTCGACGATGCGCGGCAGAATGGCCTCGGGCTTGCCCTCTTCCTTTGCGCGCGCCGCGGCGATGTCCGCTTCGCGCTGCAGCACGTCGGCGGGGACTTCTTCTTCTTTGATGTATTTGGGCGCGGCAGCCGCGATCTGCAGGGACAATTCATGGGCGAAGCGGCGGAAACCCTCTTCGCGGGCCACGAAATCGCTTTCGCAGTTCACTTCCACCACCACGGCCACGCGGCCGTTACCGTGCGAGTACACATCAATCACGCCTTCCGCGGCGGAGCGGTCAGAGCGCTTGGCAGCCTGGGCCAGACCCTTCTCGCGCAGGTAATCCACAGCTTTTTCGTAATCGCCGTCGGCGTTCTCGAGGGCTTTTCGGCAGTCCAAAATGCCAGCGCCAGTGGCTTCGCGCAGCTGTTTGATCATCTCAGTCGTAATAGCCATGCTAAAAATCCTATCCTTGCTTCAAATTACGGTATTTCGATACGATCAGATGGTGATCGGGTTACTCTTCGACGGTTTGCCCGCCCAGCTTGGCCAGGGTGGCTTCGCCCAGCAGGGTCGAGTCGTCCTGGTCGTCTTCCAGCAGGCTGCCACGCCCGGCGGCCGGGATGGCTTCAACAGCAGCTGCGAACGCTTCCTGCTCGCCGTCGTCTTCCTTGCGGTAAGCGCGGCCTTCGAGCACGGCGTCGGCAACTTTGCCAACCAGCAGTTTAATGGCTCGGATGGCGTCATCATTGGAGGGGATCACGTAGTCCACGCCGCTCGGGTCGCAGTTGGTGTCCACCAGGGCGATCACGGGGATGTTGAGCTTGTTGGCTTCGCGGATCGCGGTTTCTTCGCGAGTCACGTCCACCACGAAGATCAAATCGGGCAGTTTCTTCATGGCGCGCACGCCGCTCAAGCGGACCAGCAGGCGGTCGATCTCGCGCTGGATCAGCAGGCCTTCTTTTTTGGTCAGCCGGTTGATCTCGCCAGTGTCGCGCATGCGTTCCATGCGTTCCATTTCCATCAAGCGGGCGTAGAAAGTGACCCAGTTGGTCAGCAGACCGCCCATCCAGCGCTCGGTCACGTAGGGCATGCCGCAGCGAATGGCTTCTTCTTTGACGGTTTCCTGCGCCTGGCGTTTGGTGCCGACGAACATGACCTGTCCGCCCGCAGCGATGGTGTCGCGCACGACGTTGAAGGCAGTGTTCAGCGATTTAACGGTTTGCTGGAGGTCGATGATGTGGATGCCGTTGCGCTCGGTGAAGATATAGGGGCGCATGCGGGGGTTCCACTTGTTGGTGCGGTGCCCAAAATGAACACCACTCTCCAACAAAGCTTTCATGGAGATAACAGGGGCCATAACAACTCCTTTGCGTTAGTCTTCCGCTGCCTTTGTCCAACCCCCTCACTCCGAGGAGCACGCAGGGGCGATCGGGCAGCGTGCAGGATATGCCTGCCGATAGGCAAGCGGAGCGATTCTACCACAAAAGTTGGGATTCGACCAAAATTGATGCGCGGCAGGCAGTTGGCCTTCACACCCCCGCCGGTGACCAGCCACCCCGCGATGATACCCCATATCTGGCGGTCGATCGACCCGGGAGTCTGTTCCAGCCCTGCCGGGCACATCCAAGAAGCTTGAGAAAGATTCGCCATCCCTTCCCCGGAATAAGGCAGAAGGAGATTGACATTTTCATGGGAACGCCATAACCTTCCCGACGGAGCTAGCTCAAAAGTCCACAGATCAACCCCACCCCGGCCCGCCCCAGGCTTTGGGGCGGGAGAAAAGGATATTTTTCGCTTTGCAAATAGCCCTGTCGTCCTGACTCTCGTCCTTGACGCTTGCCCTTCCTCGGATTATACTCATCCTATTCGGGGTGTAGCGCAGCCCGGTAGCGCACGTGCATTGGGGGCATGTGGTCGGCGGTTCAAATCCGCCCACCCCGACTTCGTACGACCGGATCCTTTTCTGAAACGCCAGATCGTATGGCGTTTCGTGAATTAAACCAAATCCATCAAGCAAGGTACCACGGCATGAAAGAAAGCGGCAAGTTCGACGGCGTGATTGAAGCAGTGCGGCTTGCGCCCGACGGACGGGTGGCAATGGCGCGCACCTTTGAACGAATTGGCCCGGCCTTTAAAGACTCTGCCCTCCTCTCCCGCGAGCAGCTGGTGGCCCGCCTGAAAGCCGGCAAGAAATATGTGGTCGGTAAACGCACTGCCGGACAGGGTTTCACCTTTGTCACCGGCGCCTCGGTGCGGCTGGTGGATGGCGTGCTGCGCCTGGAGCCTGCCCCCGCCGGTGAAACCGCTGAACTGCCCGGCGTGCCCGTTTTCTAAGCATTTCCTGTGACCACCCCGCTGCTCTCCATCATCCTCCCGGCTTACAACGAGGAACGCCGCATCGCGGACGCTTTGGATAAAGTGTCCGCCTTTATGCGTTCTCAGCCCTACGAAGTGGAAGTGGTGGTAGTGGAGAACGGCAGCTCGGACCGCACGCTGGAGATCGCGCAAAGCTACCAGGCAAGCCTGCCCGAGCTGCGCGTCTTTCAAGAGATTGGACGCGGCAAAGGCCTGGCGGTGCGGCGCGGCATGCTGGAAGCGCGCGGCACTTACCGCATCTTCTGCGACGTGGACTTCTCCATGCCGGTCGAAGAGATCAACCGCTTCATCCCGCCTGCGCTGGAATCGGTGGATGTCGCCATCGCCTCGCGCGAAGCGCCCGGCGCGCACCGCTACGGCGAACCTGAACTGCGCCACTTCATCGGGCGCGGGTTCAACACCCTGGTGCGCCTGCTGGCGCTGCCCGGCCTGCAGGATTCGCAATGCGGCTTCAAATGCTTCCGCGACGAGGTGGCCGAGCGCGTCTTTGCGCTGCAGACCACCCGCGGCTGGACCTTCGACGTGGAGGTGCTGTTCATCGCGCGCAAGATGGGCTACTCCATCCAAGAGGTGCCCATTCCGTGGTACTTCAACCCGGAGAGCAAAATCCGCGTCTGGAACGATTCGGTGCACATGTTTATGGATCTGCTGACCATCCGCTGGAACAGTTTGCGAGGGCGATATCGCGATGGCGCGCCGCTTCGATCCCGCTGAGATTCCCCCTTTCCCTACGCTGACAATTGAACAGGCTTTGTGGCAGCGCGGTTTGCTGCATGTGACCGGGCTGGACGAAGCCGGGCGCGGCGCGTGGGCCGGACCGGTGGCTGCCGGCGCGGTGATGCTGCCCGCCGACCCCGCCGTCGAGGAACGCCTGCATGGGGTGCGCGACTCTAAACAGATGACTCCGCGCGCGCGCCGGGCCTGGGCAGAACGCATCCAGGCCGAAGCGCTGGGCTGGGGGGTGGGCCTGGCTACCTCACAGGAGATTGACACGCTGGGAATTTTGCCCGCCACGCGCCTGGCGATGACGCGCGCGCTGGCGCAGTGCTGCGCCGCGCTGCCCGCCCGGCATCTGCTGGTGGACGCCCTGCGCCTGCCAGGGATCGCCCTGCCGCAGACGGCGCTGATCAAGGGCGACGCGCGCTCGTTGAGCATCGCCGCCGCGTCGGTGCTGGCCAAAACCGCCCGCGATGCGCTGATGGAGTCCTTGGAAAACGAATACCCCGGCTACGGCTTTGCGCGCCACAAAGGCTACGGCACCGCCATCCATCGCGCTGCGCTGGCGCAGTTGGGGGCCTGCCCGCAGCACCGCTTCAGCTTTGCGCCGCTGCGCGAGACGCTGTTCAGCTGATTTCTCCCCCCTGCCAGGCACGCCCCAGCAGCAGTTCGGTGACACCCTGCCCCGGCAGCAACCCATCCACAGCAAACCGGTCAAACACTTCGCGCGCCGCCGCGACGAAGGCCGCATACCCCGCCTGCTCCGGCGCGGGCGTGTACGACGCTGAGAGCAGCGCCCCAAGAAACGCCTCCCAGGTCTGTTGATAGCTGAAAGGGAATGTAAAGCGCTCGAACTCGCCCGGGCCGAAGTAATAGCCCGGCGGCACGTCCACACCCGGCGCGCGATGCGACGGCGCAACCCCATGCGCCGGGGTGTGAAAGGCCCCCACCGCCGCGCTCAGCGGGCTGGAGGGAGAGGTATTGCGCAGCAGCGCCAGTCAGCCACCCGGGCGTTTTGCGGCAGGTCCACACGCGCCAGCAGTTCGTCCAGCGCGGCAGGGTGATACGACCAGCGGTAGCGATCGTACAGTTTGGCTTTGGCTGCGTACACATCGACGCGGGAAACGCGGGTGGAAGACATCAGATGGCAGGCATCACGGCGTTGAAATCGGAAATCACGCGCAGCACCCCGGGCAGGTTGACCAGCTGGCTCTCCGGGAAGGTGGTGTGCAGCGCCACCGCGGACATTCCGGCGCGGTAGGCTGCCTCCAGCCCGGCGGGCGAGTCTTCGAAGACCAGGCAGTCGCGCGCAGCCACGCCCAGGCGCGCCGCGGCGGTCAGGAACACCTCGGGGTCGGGCTTGCCGCGCGTGATGTCCTCGGAGGTGACCAGCGCGTCAAAATAGGCGGCGATGCCCAGGCCCTCCAGCACAAAGTCGGTGTTATCGCGGTTGGCCGCAGTTGCCACCGCCAGCTTTTTGCCACCGGCGCGCGCCTGGCGCAAAAAGGCCGTCAGGCCGGGCGTCTCCTTGAGCAGCGGTTTGAAGCGCTCGCGGTAGAGCGCCTCCTTGCGCCGCGACAGGTCGAGCACCTGCGCATCGCTCAGGCTGGGGTCGAGCAGTTCGCGGAAAATTTCGGCGTTGATCTTGCCGATCGTACTGCGTTCCATCTGCGCAGGGGGCAGGTGCACCCCCAGCGAAGCCATGAATTCGATCCAGATGTTCAGGTGGACGGACATGTTGTCCACAATGGTGCCGTCCATGTCAAACAGATACACGCAAACCATAGGCAATCCTTGATGAAGATGCGCGGCAGCGTGCCGCCGCGATCGTTGATTGTAACACCGCCGGAACGTGGCCCCACTGACCCAGACAGGTTATTGACCCGCCCTCTCCATCAAGGCAGATTTTCGTGCCACGGACGCCGCAGAGGCCAGGCTGTGGGTATCCCCGAGGAGCTATTCATCCTCCAGCAGGGCGAGGATCTCCGGCAGGTTTGCCCGGCCCAACCCGACGCGGAAGTGCGCGTCATCATAAGCGAACAGGCTGCCCGGCACCACCATCACCCCCAGGCGCTGCACCAGGTCATCCGCCCAGGCCATGCCGGCGGGCTGCGCCAGTCGCCGCGGGAAGGCGATCGACCCGCCATCCGGTTCCAGCCAGGCATAGCGCTGCGGACGTGCCTGGAAAAAGGCGCGCGCCGCAGCCAGGTTTTCCGCCACCCGCGCGCGGTTGCGCTCCAGCAGGGTGTCGCCGGCGCGCAGCGCGATGATCGAGAGGATTTCCGCCGGGGCGGCGGCGCAGATGGTGGTGTAATCCTTGAACGCCTGGCAGTCAGCCAAAAATTTCCTGTCCCGGCAAGCCAGCCAGCCCGTGCGCAGGCCCGGCAGCCCGTGCGCCTTGGACAGCCCCGCCAGCGACACAGCCCGCTCACCCATCAGGCAGGCCGGTTCCAGCCGGCGGGCCGGGTCGAGCTCCAGCATGCGGTACATCTCATCCGCGAACAGCCAGGCCCCGGCGCGCTCCACCAGAGCGGTTAATTCGCGCCATTCCTGCGCAGTGGGCAGGGTTCCGGTTGGGTTATTGGGGAAGTTGACCACCACCAGACGCGCCGGTTCAGCCAGCAGCGCGCGCAGGCGCGGCAGGTCCAGCGCCCAGGCCCCGTTTTCCACACGCAGCGACCAGGCTTCCACGCGGCAGCCCAATGCGCGCGCCACCTCGCCCAGCGACTGGTAAGCCGGGGTGAGCAGGATCACCCGGTCGCCGGGTTCGAGGAGCACATTCATGGCGATGAAGATAGCTTCCTCCGGTGCGGCGGTGAGGATGTGCTGCGCCCCCAACCCGGCATACTGCGCCGCGGCGGTCTCGCGCAGCAGCGGGTGCCCCGGCGACTCGGTGTAACCCAGGGTCAGGCGATCCCACAACCCGCGTGTTTCCGCATCTCCCAGCGCCAGCAGGTCGTGCATGGTCGGGCTTTCGCAGTCCGACGGGCTGAGCAGATAACGCGCGCTGAACTCGTGCCGCGCAAAATAGCGTTCGAGGGCAAAGGGGGCTGGTTTCATCGTGTCCTCCATCCGGCAGGCAAGCGGTCAGGATAGCGTCATTTTACCCGATCTGCGCGCACCAAAAAACCATGTCGTCGCGAGCGTGGCGATCTCTCCCGGCGGGTTGTGGTAGGGTGCGTTGCCTCACCGCACCATCTTCACATGGTGGAATAAGATGGTGCGTTGGCCCAAGGCGGCCAACACACCCTACGCAGAGAAATCCCGTAGGTCGGTGTCACGGCGGTAATGGGTTGACATGGGCGCGTGACTCATCCGCCGTGACGCCGACATCTTTGTCGAGGATGTCGGATTTCGGGCGGTACCAGGCTTCGCCAGACCACGGTTCGACCCGCCCGAAACCGCGACCTACGGGAGAAGTACGACATCCTCCTTGCATATCATCGCGAGCGAGCCTTCCGGGCGAGCGAAGCGAGCGTCCGGAGGGAGTCTTGTAGGTCGGTGTCGCGGCGATAACGGTAAAACACAGGCGCGTGACTCATCCACCGTGACGCCAACATCTTTGTCGAGGATGTCGGATTTCGGGCGGTACCAGGCTTCGCCAGACCACGGTTCGACCCGCCCGAAACCGCGACCTACGGGAGAAGCGCGGCATCCATCCCGCATGTCATAGCGAGAGCGTGGCGATCTCTCCCAGCGGGAGTCTTCTCGTGGTCGAGCAAGATGGTGCGTTGGCCCAAAGCGGCCAACCGCACCCTACGCATAGAAATCCCACCGGGACACCAACATCCTTTACGAGAGAAGCACAATTCCCCTCTTGACACCTGCGCGCTCAAGATGTATTCTAGTACTGTAATATATCAATACTGGAACACAAACCATGACCAACACCGAACTGGCTTTGCTGGGACTGGCGGCGGAACAGCCGCGCTACGGATACGAGATCGAACAGCTGATTGAGCAGCGCGGCATGCGCGAATGGGCTGAGATCGGCCTCTCTTCCATTTATTATGTGCTCAACAAACTGGAGGAATCCGGCCTGCTGGAAGCCGAGAAACTGCCCGGCCCCGGTGAGCGACCGGCGCGCAAGATCTACCGCCTGACGCCCGCCGGCATGGAGGCGCTGCGCGCGGCGGTCAAAGAGCGCCTGAGCAAACCGCGCCCGCGCACCGCCGACTTCGACCTGGCGCTCTCTGCGCTGCCGGTGCTCTCCACCGCCGAGACTCTGCACGCCCTGCGCGTCTGCCGCGCCAACCTGGCGCTGCGCCTGAAGCGCGTGGCCACCAAACAATTCGCCGACCAGGATGCCGGCATGCCGCCGCACGCCGCGGCGCTGTTCGACCGGTCCCTGGCCCTGATTCAAGCCGAACTGACCTGGGTGAGCGCCTACATCACCCGCCTGGAAACCCAAAAGGAGTGAGTGCCATGCAAAAAGTGGATTTGATCCAACCGTTGAAAAGCCTGTTCAACCCGCCCGCCAAAACCCCGGTGCTGGTGAACGTGCCCCCGCAGTCCTTCCTGATGATCGACGGCGAAGGCGCGCCGGACAGCGCGCTGTACCAGGAGGTGGTGGGCGCGCTGTACACCCTGGCTTACACGTTGAAGTTTGCCATCAAGAAAGAGCTGGAGATCGATTACAAGGTCATGGCGCTGGAAGGATTGTGGTGGATGGCCGAAGGGGTGGATTTCTCTTTCGACGACCGCGCCAACTGGCGCTGGACGATGATGATCGCCCAGCCCGAGTGGGTGACGCCCGAACGCTTTGAGCGCGCCCGCGTCGAGGCGCTGAAGAAAGGCAAGAGCCAGGCCGCCCGCGCCCGCCTGGAAACACTGGACGAGGGACGCGCTGCACAGATCATGCACATCGGCCCCTATTCAGCCGAACCGCCCACCGTGGCGAAACTGCACGCCTTCATCGCGGAACAGGGGCTGCGCCCGCGCGGCAAACACCACGAGATCTACCTGGGCGACCCCAACCGCTCCGCCCCCGAAAAACTCAAGACCATTCTGCGCCAGCCGGTGGAATAACACCCATCAAAAAAGCCCCCTCTCGTGAACTGAACCCGGGGAAATAGACAAAAAAAGAAAGCACCTCATGCGAGAATAGAAGCAGGAGGTGCTTTTCGTATGCCAGGAACCAAAGGGATGACACATTACTCGGTGGCGACCAAACTGGAAGCAGTGCGGTTGCA
>JACRAG010000256.1 GCA_016213455.1 Anaerolineae bacterium
CTCGTCAAGATCCTGACCTATCATGTCCTGCCCGGCCGTTACACCGCCGACAAGGTTGTGGCTGAAAAAGAATTGGCCACGGTTGAAGGCAGCTCGGTTGATATCACAGTTGACGGCTCAAGCGTCAAAATTGACAACGCCAATGTCACCGCGACGGACATCAATGCCCGCAATGGCGTCATCCATCTCATCGACAGCGTCATCCTGCCCCCCAAGGACATCGTTGACACCGCTGTGGAAGCTGGTACTTTCAACACCCTGGCTGCCGCCCTGCAGGCTGCCGGCCTGGTGGAAACCCTGAAAGGGGAAGGCCCCTTCACGGTCTTCGCTCCCACCGATGAAGCTTTCGCCAAGCTGCCCGCTGGCACCGTCGAAAGCTTGCTGCTCCCTGAGAACAAGGACCAGCTCGTCAAGATCCTGACCTACCATGTTCTGCCCGGCAAAAATAAAGCCGCCGACGTGACCATGATGTCCGAAGCCAAGACCGTCCAGGGCTTCCCAGTCACCTTCACCACCGATATGGGCAAGGTCATGGTTGATAACGCCAATGTTGTTGCCGCTGATATCAAAGCCTCCAACGGCGTCATCCATGTCATCGACACCGTGATCATCCCCCCCGATGATATCGTGGACACCGCCGTCAAAGATGGCCGCTTCACCACCCTCGCGGCTGCCCAGACCGCCGGCGATCAGATCGAAACCCTCAAGGGTGAAGGCCCCTTCACGGTCTTCGCCCCCACCGACCAGGCCTTCGCCAAGCTGCCCGCCGCCACGTTGAACGCGCTGCTGCAGCCTGAGAACAAAGACCAGCTCGTTGGCATCCTGACCTACCATGTGGCTGCCGGCAAACTGCCCGCCGCTGAGGTTGCCAAACAATTCCTCATCGAAACCGTTCAGGGCGAACCTGTGATGGTCAAAGTGGATGGCGACAAAGTCTTCATCAACAACGCCGAGGTCATTCTGACCGACATCAAAGCTGGCAACGGCATCATCCATGTCATCGACACCGTGCTGCTGCCCCCGCAGGACATTGTGGACACCGCTGTGGCGGATGGTCGCTTCACCACCCTCGCGGCTGCCCTGACCGCCGGTGATTTGATCGAAACCCTCAAGGGTGAAGGCCCCTTCACCGTCTTCGCCCCCACCGATGACGCCTTCGCCAAACTGCCCGCCGGCACGCTCGACTCGCTGCTTCTGCCCGAGAACAAACAGCAGCTGGTGGACATTCTGACCTACCATGTGGTAGCTGGCGAAGTCTTCGCCAAGGATGTGATTACGCTGACCAGCGCTGACACCGTCAACGGTGCGCCCATCACCATCAAAGTGGAAGATGGCAAGGTCTTCATCAATGACGCGCAGGTGATCATCACCGACATTCTCGCCAGCAACGGCGTGATCCATGTGATCGACACCGTGATCCTGCCGCCGCAATAAACTGAACATCCCTTAGCTTTTGAACCAGCGGGGGAGTCATCCAGCAAGAAGGATGGCTCCCCCCTCCATATCTCAGATAGAATAAACACACAATCCTCAACACAGGAGAAACCATGGAATTATCTCTCATCGGAAAAACGGTACTGGTCACCGGCGCCACCGACGGCATCGGCTTACAAACCGCTCTGACCCTGGCGAAAATGGGGCCACGGTTGTTCATCCTTGGACGTAATAAGACCAAAACCGAACAAACCGCTGACCGCATCCGGCACGAGACCGGCAACCCGACCGTTGAAACGCTGGTCGGTGACCTATCCGCGCAAAGCGAAGTGCGCCGCCTGGCATCCGAATTCAAAGCGCGCTCCAACCGTTTGAACATTTTAATCAACAATGCCGGAGCCGTTTTTGTGAAACGCCAGCTCAGCCCGGATGGTCTTGAGATGACCTTTGCGCTCAATCACATGGGCTATTTTCTGTTCACCACCCTGCTGATGGATGTCATCACAGCTTCAGCGCCGGCGCGCATCATCAACGTCTCGTCGGCAGCTCACATGGGGGCCTCATTGAACCTGGACGATCTACAAAATGAGCGCGGCTATTCCGGCTTCAAAGCCTACAGCCAATCCAAGTTGGCCAACATTTACTTCACCTATGAGCTGGCGCGCCGGTTGAACGGCAGCGGGGTGACGGTGAATGCGCTCCACCCCGGCTTTGTGGCGACCAACTTTGGTAAAAGCAACGGCGGATTGTTCCGCTCCTTATTTGGCCTGATTCAATTTGCGGCGATCAAACCCGACGACGGCGCCGCCACCAGCATCTACCTGGCAACCTCGCCTGAAGTGGAAGGTGTCAGCGGGCAATATTTTGACAAATGCAAAGCCGTCAAATCTTCCCCCATTTCATACGACCCGCAGATTGCCCGCCGGCTGTGGGAATCCAGCCTGCAGTTGGCACATTTGCCCGAAACCAGCCGGATCTAAAAAAGACAATCGCCTTTCTTTCAGGGATGATGGATCCAATGAGGATCTCCGGCCTCTTGCTTACCGGAGAGTCAAGAGAACAGGGTGCTGCGACGCTCAAAAAGCCGCAGCACCCTGTTCTTCATCCGGAAGCCCTGCTTCGTCAACAGTAGGGCCACCGGTGAAACTCATATCTCGACATTATAGTGAACCGTGCGGTCACGCCCCTGCTGTTTGGCTTGATAAAGCGCCTCATCCGCCTGTTCGATCAATTCCTCCAGCGTAATCGACAGGGTTTCCATGGTGGAGGCGCCAATCGATACCGTGATCTTGATGTCGATTCCTTCACACACAAAGGGCTGCCCACGAACACTCGTTTGAATGCGATTCGCCACGGTGCAATCAAAATTGCAATTGCTTTCCGGCAGTACAAAGCAAAATTCCTCACCGCCGTACCGGCAGATCAGGTCCACTTCACGCAGCACCGATTTCATCCGCTCAGCCAATTGCCGCAGCACTTCATCGCCGATGTTGTGCCCATAGGTGTCATTGACTTGCTTGAAATGATCGATGTCCAGCATCATCACCGAAAGTGGGCGATTGAACCGGCGGCTGTGTTCCAGTTCGTGCCGTGCCAGCTCAAAGAAACCGCGCCGGTTGTACAGGCCGGTCAATGGATCTGTGATGGCCAATTGGTGCTGCTGTTCGTGGAGCAGAGCATTTTGCAGGGCGATTCCAGCCTGGTTGGTCAACACCTGCGCCGGCAGCACTTCATCCTCGGAAAAAGCCTGAGACTGCCTGCCTAATAAAATGACCCCGACCGTTTCATTACCTGCAGACAACAACAAACCCAGCCAGGCCTGCCCCGTCAAGGCGATGCCCCAATCGCCTTTGAACAAGGGATCACCAAACCCGTACACTGGAACTTTATCATGCATCAGGATCTGCAACGCCGGGTCGTTCAAAGGGATGCGCATGGACAACAGGCGATTCGCATCTGGCCAGTTTCGCTGGGCAATCGGACGCAAACCCTCCGGCTGATATTGCCAGACGACCGCAAGATCATAATTCACCAGGCTCTGCATCTGTTCCAGGATTAATCGCGATACGCCCTGCACATCCAGCGACATGGTCAGCGCCGCGCTGGCTTTACGCAGGATTTCTGAATCTGCGGCACGTTTACGCGCATCGTTCAATGCATCCATGCGCGCCAAAATCAAGGCCAATTGACCCGCTGCCTGGGTCACCAGAGAACGCTCTTTGGTTGTGAAGGTATGCGGCTGCGCGAAACCCACAATGATCGCGCCCAGCCGGGTGCCGTTGGCGAGCAAAGGAACTGC
>JACRAG010000257.1 GCA_016213455.1 Anaerolineae bacterium
CCTGACCGGATCATCCCATACATCACACGATCCTAATATTCTCAACAGGCCGGCTAAGAAAGCCGGCTTGTTCCTTGTGCTCTGTCTCCAAAATCCACGCTTTTCACCCCAACAACAATAAAATCAAAGCTGATATAAAATAATTTAATAATGTTCTTGACATATTTTAATAATTCAATATAATCAATTAAGAATAACAATATTCTAAAGTATTTTATTTAATGGGAGACGAGGTGTCTTCCATTGAGGAGGATGGTATGGATTCGTTAGCGATTGAAGCTGTTGAACTGGTCAAACAATTTCCCAAAAAGGCAACCCCCGAAGAAAACAAAGAAAAGAAAAGCTGGTTCCCTTTTAAGAAATCAGCGACAAGCCTGTTTACCGCAGTAGACCATGTCAATTTACAAATTAACCGTGGTGAAATTTTTGGCCTGTTGGGTCCCAACGGCGCGGGAAAATCGACCACCATTCGCATGCTGTGCACCCTGCTGGAACCCACCAGCGGTACCGCCAAAGTATTCGGGTATGACGTGGTCAAAGAAGCCAACAAGGTTCGCCAGAACCTCGGCACCGTCCTGGCTGGCGAACGCTCCATTTATTGGAAATTGAGCGGGCGCGAAAACCTGGAATACTTCGCCGCCCTGTACCACATCCCCGCAGACGTGGCGAAAAAGCGCGTGGACGAACTGCTGGAGCGCATGGAATTGACCGCCCGCGCCAACGAACTGGTGGAAAAATATTCCACTGGTATGCGCCAGCGCATCGTGCTCAGCCGCGCGCTGCTGGCTCGCCCACCCCTGCTTCTCCTGGATGAACCCACCCTGGGTCTTGACCCGCAGGCTTCCCGCCGGATCCGGGAGATGGTGTTGGAGCTCAAAAGCGAAGGCCACACCATTCTGCTCACCACACACTACATGGAAGAAGCCGACCTGCTTTCCGACCGGATTGGCATCATCGATCAGGGAAAAATCATCGCCCTCGACACGCCGGATAACTTGAAACTGCGTATCAACCAGCAGGACATCATCAAACTGGAAGTGTCCGGATGGAAACCCGAGATGGAAACCCGCTTGAAGAACATTTCCGGCGTTTCCAACCTGGTAACCCACCCCATGGAAGGCGATTCACTGTGGGAACTGCACCTACAAACCAACAACAGCCGGGCCATTTTGCCCAACATCATCGAACAGGTCAACTTCAACGGCACCCACATGACCAATTTGAACATTGTGAAACCCTCACTCGAAGATGTATTTATTAACCTGACCGGAAAAGCGCTTCGCGATTAAGAGGTAACCCATGCAGTCAACTCAAACCTTACTCACTACCGCGCTGCCGGCGCTGCAGCCGCTGTCAAAAAGCGGCTTCATTGCCCAGGTGCGCGCTTTCGCCGCCGTGATGTGGCGCGAGTGGTTCCACTTCGTTCGTTACCCAACCTGGATCATCGCCTTCATCATCTGGCCCATCCTGTTCCCTGCCGTGTATATTCTGGGCGCGTTTTCACTCGCCGGACCCACCGGCGCCGGCATTGATGTTTTTCTGAAAACTGCCGGGACGACCAACTTTCTGGGCTACATCGTTGTCGGCACCACGGTGTGGATGTGGATTAACACCATGCTCTGGAACGTCGGATTTGCCCTGCGGGAAGAGATGATGCGCGGCACCCTGGAATCCAACTGGATGTCGCCCACCTCACGCTTCTATTTCCTGATCGGCACCGGTCCGGTCCATGCCGCCACCATGGTGATGTTCTTGATCTGTACTATTGTGGAATTCAAGCTGATCTTCAATCTCGACTTCAATGCCAACCTGCTCAGCCTGCTGGTGGTCATCATCACCGCACTGCCGGCGCTATACGGCATGGGATTTACCTTTGCCAGCGTGGTCATCTCCGCGCGCGAATCCCAGAATTTTGTCTTTCTCATTCGCGGCATCGTGATGATCTTCTGTGGTATCACCTACCCACTGAGTGTCATGCCCGGCTGGATGCAGTCCATCGCCAACTGGATCCCTCCCACGGTGATGATCCGCGTCGGACGTGCTGCTGCCCTCAACCATGCCACCATTCCTGAGCTTGCCCCAGACCTGTTCCTGCTGCTGCTTCACGGCGCTTTCTGGATGCTGTTTGGCTATCTGGCATTCGTGATGATTGAACGGCGTGCCCGGCGCAAAGGCTCGCTGGGACAGTATTAGGAGGTATCATGAATCACAGCCTTTCTCAACCCTCTCTGCGTTCACACTTGCGGGCGTTGTGGATGATCACCGTCCTGAACTGGAAACACCACTGGCGGTACCCGCTCAGCGCGGTATCGGATGTGTTCCAGCCTCTCATCTGGCTCGCGCCGGTGTACTTTATGGGGCAGGCTTTCTCGGTCAACGGAAAAGCCGAGGGTTTTGCCGGATACGCTGGCACAACTGACTACATGTCCTACATCATTGTCGGCACTGCCCTCGCCAATTTCATCATGGCAGTATTCTGGGGCATGGGATTCTCGTTGAAGTGGGACATGAACGGGGGTGTGCTCGAAGCCAACTGGCTTTCGCCCCTCCCGCGACCATTGATGCTCGTCGGTCGCACCTTCAGCAGCATCGCCACCACCTCCATCACTTCCCTGGGGATGATCCTGGTCGCCAAACTGCTGTGGGGCTTCAACCCCATCGGTGACCTTTGGCCTGCCCTGCTGACCTTGCTGCCGCTCTTGATCGGGTTGTACGGTTTTGGGTTTGCCTTTGCGGCAGTGGTGATGTTGATGCGTGAAGCCAACACACTGGTGGACTCGGGCAGCTTCATCATCCAAATTCTCTCAGGCGCCAATTTCCCTGTCACAGTGTTGCCAAAATGGCTGCTGCCTGTGTCGCTCGCCCTGCCCCTGACCTACGGATTTGACGCAGTTCGCGGATATCTGCTCAAAACGCCCACCTTGCTGCCCTTGCAATGGGAGTTAATCATCCTGGTGGCGTTCATGTTTGTGATGATTTTTGTCGGTTTGCGCACTTTCTACGCCCTCGAACGGCGCGTGCTGCAAAAAGGCTCCATCGGTCAATATTAATCCAGTTCGCCGGGTCCTCCGTCCCGGGGTAAAACAGGCTCAATCCAACTGGATTGGGCCTGTTTCTATTTCGAGCACCGAAAGTAACACCTTCCTTTCACGGCTGTTCGCAAAGTAGGTTGACAATCTTGGGGTCTTTCCTTTGCCCCCTTTCCTGAGGGGGTGGATTAAGGGCTAATCGCAGACTTTGCGAATAGCCCTGCACCTTCCCTAGGATCAGGGGTGAAATTTTTCTGACTATACGGTAAAATTCATCTCACGGAAACTAGATATAAAGGCGGATCGACAATGGCCGAAGTACATTACTTAACACCCGAGGGTTTGGAAAAATTACAGGCTGAACTTGTGCAACTGAAAGGCCCTGCGCGTGAAGACCTGGCGAAACGTTTACGCCACGCCATCCAACAGGGCGACCTTTCTGAGAATGCTGATTACATTCAGGCGAAGGAGGAACAGGGCTTCCTCGAAGGCCGAATTCAAGAACTGACGCAGATTCTTAATAATTACATTGTGATTGCTGAATCTACCGCCGTTCGCGAAAAAGTGGAAATTGGCGCTCATGTCACCATTCAGGAAGAGGATTATCCTCCGGAAACCTACCACCTGGTCGGCCCGAAAGAGGCCAATCCGAGTCAAAACCGGATTTCGTATGAATCACCTATTGGGAAAGCCATGCTGGGCAAGCGCCCTGGCGAACTGGCTGTTGCAGAAACTCCCAATGGATCCTTTTCCTTCAAAATCGTATCGATCGAGTAGCGCACCAGATCCCTGGCAAAATTTCTTTTTGCCCATTACGACTTATCAAAAAGGCTGCCCTTGCGAGGCAGCCTTTTTGATGTGTTATAGGATGGTTATGCAGCCGCCGGCTTGGGCCAGACTGCCAGTTCCAGAGAAAGCTGGTCGAAGTAGCTGTTGGCAGGCAGAGCGCCGGAACCGTAATTCATCGAGACCACCCGCGCTTCGAGCATCAACGTAGCCGTTTCGAGGGTGATGCGTTTGCCCGGTTCAGCCAATACAGGCTCGCCCTTGGATGCCAGGCGCTGCTGGATGACCGGATCATTGAAGGCGTGTGTGCTCATCACAACCTTGGTGACGGTTTGAATGTCATTCTTGTCAAACAACCACACTTCAAAAGCGGTAACTTTCTTGGGGTCGCCCACGCCCACGGTTTCGGAGATGCCTACACCGCACTCGCCAAGGAATTCACCGGTCGGCGAGTCAATCGAGAACGAGTCATCAAACAGGTCGTTACCCAAAGCGTACGAGGACAGGTACTGCACCACCGGAACATCGGGAGATCCTTCGGTGTAAGCCGGCGCCTGCGCGCTGCGCGCAGACCGCGGAATGGTGGCGCCGGCAGCCGGAGCGCCTGCGCTCTGTCCACCGCGATTGCGCAGGACAAACAGATAAACCAGCACGGCCGCAATCACCAGAGTCAACACGCACAACAGGACCAGGATCATGGTCAGGTTCGATCCACCTGAAGCCTTGGGTGCCTGGGTCGGCACAATGGAGGTCGGCTCTACCACCACGCCGGGCACCGGGGTTTCACTCACCGGAGCGGCAACTGTCGGACCACCCAATGCGCCATAAACCAGCTTGTCAAACTCGCCGATCACAGCCGGATCCTGCGCGCCATTATTCTTCTTGATGATTTCCAGTGCCGGCTGCGCTTCTTTACCCAGTTCAGCCAGGCGTTTCATCGCCAATTGCGGATCGGGATTGCGCGCATAAGAGTCGATCGCCATTCGCAGGTAATCCTCTCGCAAATCGCTGCGCAGATGTTCGGCAGAGGCGTCTGTCCAGGTTACGGGCCACAGCCCCCAACCCAGGACAAACAGGCCAAATAAGGCACCCACCAGAAAAGCTAATCCTGCTGCGACC
>JACRAG010000248.1 GCA_016213455.1 Anaerolineae bacterium
TCCACCGTCGCGTCATTGTCCTGGATGCGGATGTCCACCACCAGGCCCTCGCCCCAGGTGGCATGGTTGATGCGCATCCCGGCGCGGTAGCGCGCCTGGACAATCGGCGCGGCGTTGGGCCGGGCTTTTTGCGCCGGGCCGGCATACGCGCTGCCGTTCCCTGTGCGCAGCGTGCGCGACTCCCACATCGTGCTGGCGCTGGATTCACTGCGCCGTCCGCCGCGGCGGCTGCCGTTGGCCTCGCTGAGCAGTTCGGCGGGAATATCGTCCAAAAAGCGCGAGGGGATCGATTCCTGGAAGCTGCCAAACGTGCTGCGCTGCGCCGCGCGCACCAGGAAGACACGCAATTTGGCGCGCGTGATGCCCACATAGAACAGGCGGCGCTCCTCAGCCATCTCTTCGGGGTCATCCAGCGAGCGGTTGTGCGGCAGCGTGCCGTCGTCCAGCCCGGTGATGAACACCATGGGGAACTCCAGGCCCTTGGCGGCGTGCAGGGTCAGCAGGGTGGGCGCTTCGGCTTCCTCGCGCACGGTGTCCTGGTCGGAGACCAGCGCCATGTTTTCAAGGAAGGTGGTCAAACCGCTGTCTTCATATTCGTAGGTCAGGCGGCGCAGCTCTTCCACGTTTTCCCAACGGCTGCGACCTTCTTCGCTGCCGTCGTTGATGAAGCTCTCATACGACAGGTCTTCGAGCATGTGCCCGAAGAGCGCCGGCAGCGGCATGGTATCCATCTGCTGGCGCCAGCCAGCCAGCATGGCGCCGAAATCAGCCAGCAGCGGCGCGGGGCGTCCCACCGGCTCCCAGTGCGGCGAATCCTTGCCGTTGACCGCCAGGTCCAGCACCACCTGCCCGGTGGAGATCCCCGCCTGGCGCGCCGTCAGGCTGAGCGCGGTTTGCGCCTTGTCGCCGATCCCGCGCGCCGGCACATTGATAACCCGCCCCAGGCTGACCTCGTCGGAGGGGTTCTGCACCAGGCGCAGGTAAGCGATCAGGTCTTTGATCTCCCGCCGCCCGTAGAAGCGCATGGCGCCCACCAGGCGGTAGGGCAGCCCGGCGCGCAGGAAGGCCTCTTCCAGCAGGCGGGATTGGGCATTGGTGCGGTACATCACCGCGAAATCACCCAGCCGGGCGCGTTTGGACTGCGTCAGGGTCTGGATGGTGTCCACCACATAAGCGGCTTCGCCGTAATCGTCCACCGCTTCGTACAGACTCAACTTCTCACCGGTGCCGAGTTCCGGCATGGAGCGCAGTTTTTTGGGTGTGCGGTGGCGGTTTTTGTCGATCACCGCCTGGGCTGCGTCCAGCACAGTCTGGGTCGAGCGGTAGTTCTGCTCCAGCAGGATCTTCTGGCTGTTGGCGTAATCTTCCTCGAAGCGCAGCACGTTGCGGTAATCCGCGCCGCGCCAGCGGTAAATGGACTGGTCCTCATCGCCCACCACAAAGATGTTGGGCTTGACCGAAACCAGGCGGCGCAGCAGCTCGTACTGCACCATGTTGGTGTCCTGAAATTCGTCCACCAGCACATGCTCAAAGCGCCGCGAGTAGGACTCGCGTACCGCCGGGTTATCGTCCAGCAGCTTCCAGGTGTACAGCAGCAGGTCGTCGAAATCCACTGCATTGGAAGCCAGCAGCAGCTCCTGATATCGCTTGTACACCCGCGCCGTGACCTCATCCTTATAGGTGGGGGTGGGATAGTCGGCAGGGAACTGCAGGTTGTTTTTGGCGGAAGAGATGGCGGCATGGATGCCGGTGGGCTTGTAGAGCTTCTCGTCCAGGTTCAGCTCTTTCATCGCGCGCTTGATCAACCCCACCTGGTCGTCGGCATCGAAAATGACAAAACTGGAGGTGAAGGGCAGGTTGGCCTGTTCGCGGCGCAGAATTTTGGCGCACACGGCATGGAAGGTGCCCAACCATACCCCGGTCATGCTGCGGTCCAGCAGCTTTTCCAGGCGAGTTTGCATCTCGCGCGCAGCCTTGTTGGTAAAGGTCACCGCCAGGATGTGATAGGGCGACACGCCCATCTGGTTGACCAGGTAGGCGATGCGATGAGTCAGCACGCGCGTTTTGCCGGAGCCAGGCCCCGCCAGAACCAGCACGGGACCCTCTCCCGCCGAGACGGCGGCACGTTGTTGGGGGTTTAAACCGGACAGAAGTTCCACGCCGGGGATTGTACTATATTTAAGCGCAAAAAAGCCCGGCAGAAGCGGGCTTTTTTGCGCTCGGATGATTTATTTGGTCAAATTCTTGATGGTTTCGCGTTGGCGGTAGATGATGTTTTTCACCACATCGCCAATCGAGATCACACCCAAAAGCTGATCGTCGGCAACCACGGGCAGGTGACGCACGCGGCGCGTGGTCATCATTTCCATCGCCTCTTCCACGGTCTGGTCGGGGTGAATGGTAAACAACTTGGTGCTCATGATCTCCCGAACAAAGGTCTCTTTGGACGACTTGCCAAGCAGGATCACCTTGCGGGCATAATCTCGCTCGGAAATGATCCCGACCAATTTGTCATCCTCGGTCACCAACAGCGCACCCACATCTTTGTCAGCCATCATACGCAGACAATCATAAACGGTGGCATTGGGCGAAATGGACCAGACATCCGGTCCCTTAACTTCCAGCAAATGTCGCGCGGTGGAGATCATCTCATCCTCCTGATGCAGTGATGAAAACAAGCTTATGGTTACAGTCCGGGGCGAAGATACGGCCCCCCATCATCCACAATTTCACTCAAAATCAGTATAGCAACTCCGGCAAGGTGATTCAATTCTCCGCAGAGTGATTCAAAGGGTGATTACACCCTCACCCGCCAGGGAGCCTTCTTTAAGAGTTTATCGCCATCCATCGATTCGCGGTTACAATAGATTTATCCCGTTAGCGATAACAAACACATGAATCTTGCCATCTCATCCCATCCGTTGATTAAAACCCTGCGCAGCCTGAATGGTAACGCACGCGGCGCCGTATTGACCGAGGCGCTTTGGGGTATTCCCTTCAGCCTGTATGCCCCCTATATCTCGGTCTATATGCTCGCCTTCGGCCTGACCGACTCGCAGATCGGCTTAATCACCTCCATCGGCCTGGCAGGGCAGATCTTCTTCAGCCTGCTCAGCGGCGCGATCACCGACAAGATGGGACGCAAGCGCACCACGCTGATCTTCGACCTGATTTCCTGGTCCATTCCCACCCTCATCTGGGCTGTGGCGCAAAACTTCAATTACTTTGTCATCGCCGCCATCATCAACTCCACCTGGCGCATCACCCACAACTCGTGGAGCTGCGTGCTGGTGGAAGACACCGATCCCGACCTGCTGGTGGACATCTATGCCTGGATCTACATCGCCGGGCAATTGTCGGTGTTCTTTGCCCCGCTGGCGGGCGTGCTGATCAACCGTTTCAGCCTGATCCCCACCATGCGCGGGCTGTACCTGTTCGCCTGCCTGATGATGACGATCAAATTCCTGGCGATGAACGCCATGGTCACCGAAACGCGCCAGGGGGTGGTGCGCATGCAGGAAACGAAAGGGCAGAACCTCTTCGCGCTGCTCGGGGAATACAGCGGCGTCTTCCGCCAGATTCTGGCTGCCCCGCAGACGCTCTTCACCCTGGGCATCATGCTGGTGATGAGCATCGTCAGCATGGTCAACGGCACCTTCTGGGCCATCCTGGTCACCGAAAAACTGCGCATCCCAGCCGAACACCTGGCGCTGTACCCCTTTGCCAAATCGGTGGTCATGCTGATCTTCTTCTTCATCATCATCCCGCGCATCCGCGATCTGCCCTTCCGCAACCCCATGCTGGTGGGCTTTGCCGCATTCATCGCCGCCCAGGCGCTGCTGATCAGCCTGTCCGAGAAGAATTACATCCTGCTGCTGCTCTCGGTGATCATCGAGACCTGTGCTTACTCGGTTGTGGGCACGCAAATCGACCGCATGCTGGTGGTTACCGTGGATGCGGCGGAACGCGCGCGCATCATGTCCATTTTGCTGGTCATCCAGGTGGCTGCCACCACGCCCTTCGGCTGGATCGCCGGAGAACTCTCCACCGTCAACCGCATCCTGCCCTTCATGTTGAACATCGCCCTGCTGGCAGTCGGCGCTCTGCTGGTGTACCTGGCTGCGCGTCTGAAAAAACCCGGTGCAACGGCTGCCGGAACCCCACCCGCGAACCCATGACAGAGCCAACCGGCATCCTTTTCAACATCCAGCGCTTCTCGCTCCACGACGGACCGGGCATCCGCACCACCCTGTTCCTCAAAGGCTGCCCGCTGCGCTGTTTCTGGTGCCACAACCCCGAAGGGCTGCGCCCCAAACCCGAGGTGCAGTTCTTCTCCTCGCGCTGCATCGGCTGCGGCGAGTGCGTGCGCGCCTGCCCGGAAGACGCACAATCGCTCGGCGCAGAAGGCGAACGCACCTATACGCGCGAGCGCTGCCTGGTGTGCGGAGCTTGCGTGGAGAGCTGCTTTGCCGAAGGGCTGCGCATGACCGGGCGCGAGTTGAGTGTATCCGAGGCGCTGCATGAAGCGCTGGCGGACCGCGCTTTCTTTGAGACCTCCGGCGGCGGGGTGACCCTCTCCGGCGGAGAGCCGCTGCTGCAGCCGGCTTTCAGCCTGGCCCTGCTGCGCGCCTGCCACGAAGCCGGGCTGCACACCGCCGTGGAAACCACCGCGTACTGCGCCTGGGAACACCTGGAAGCCCTACTGCCTTACACCGACCTGTTCCTGATCGATCTGAAACACCGCGACCCCGAAAAACACCGCGCCGCCACAGGCGTGAGCAATGAGCGTATCCTGGACAACGCGCGCCGCCTGGCGCTGACCTGCAAGCCCATCCTCTTCCGCGTGCCGGTGGTGCCGGGCGTGAACGACACCCCCGAAGACATCGGCGCCATTGCGGCGTTCGTCAAAAGCCTGACCGGGCTGTGCGGAGGCGGCGAGGCGAACCTGTCGCTGGAACTGCTGGCTTTCCATCACCTGGCCGAAGACAAATATCGCAGCCTGGGGATACAGTACCGCGCCGGCGAGCTGACCCCGCCCACCCCCGAAGCCATGGCAGCCCTGGCTGACACCGCGCGTGCCTGCGGCGTGACCGTGCGCAACCCAGCTTAAGCGACAAAACTTTCCTTTTTTGATATAAAATAATGAGAGTTCGGGTTGGCAGGAAAGCGTGAGACCAACCAATCGCAACCTGATTAGATTTTCCTTGAACGGGAGGAAAGCCATGCGCAACCGCAGTTATCAGGGTTTGACCGACCAGGCGCTTATGCTGGAATTGGTGCATCGCCACCCCGAATCCAACCTGCATGTCATCGACCTGCCCTACCGGCTCAGTTCCTGGGCATTGGATGACCCGGAAAACGCTCGCCTGTGGTTTGACGGGGATGGCACGCTGCGCGCCTGGGCGGTGGTGCAGTCACCCTTCTGGAGCATCGACTATGCCGTGGATGCGCCCGACCCCGAGCTGCCCGGTGCCGTGCTGGATTGGGCGGTGCAGCGCGCCCAGGCCTTGAAGGGGAACCCCTTTTACGCGCGCCCGGCCTGGTTTGTCAGCGTGCTGGCGGGACAGACCGGAGCCATGCAAACCCTGGCAGCCAAAGGCTTCACCGACCAGATGCATGTGGCTGAAGACCCCTGGTCCAAGGTGTTCATGACGCGCCCGGTTGACCCTCCCCTCGAAATGCCAACCCTGCCACCCGGTTACCGCCTGCGCGCCTTGCATGGCGAGTCTGAAATTTCCGCTTATGTGGCGCTGCAGCGCGCCGTGTTCGAAAGCGAGAATATGACGGATGCCTGGCGGACGCGCGTTCTGCGCCAGCCGGCCTACCGACCGGAATTGAACCTGACCGTCGAAGACCCGAACGGCGCGCTGGTGGGTTTTTGCGTGGGCTGGTTTGACCCCAGCGGTCCCGGAGGCCGCCCTGCCGGGCAGATCGAACCGATGGGCGTCAGCGCGCCGCAGCGCGGCCTGGGTCTGGGCAAAGCCCTGCTGGGCCAATGCATCCGGCACATGCGCGAACTCGGCGCTGAAACCGTCTATCTTGAAACCGACAACTTCCGCGACCAGGCCCTGCTGCTGTATGAATCTGCCGGTTTCAGCGTGCTGCACCCGGTGCATGTGTTCCGCAAGGATTTTTAACCGGCCAGTTTCGAGTAAAAAACACGGGCAATTTTGCTTGCATCCGGTTTCAGCCTGCATGTACAATATAGATCTCAGATCCGTTTTGTCGCATTGACAACCGCATAGACGCCGTGTTCTGGCTCGCCGGCCGAATGGTTTGCCGGCAGAGCGTTTTTCCTTATCCTCATCTTTTCCGGCAAGGAAACCAAGCCCATGTGCATCTTTTGTAAAGACTTCACCGCTGGACCGTTCGAGCTTTTTTCCACCAGCCACCTGATCGCACTGGGACTGGTCGCCGCCTGGATTCTCTTCCTGGTGCTGGGGCGCA
>JACRAG010000042.1 GCA_016213455.1 Anaerolineae bacterium
GCTCTTCGGTCAGGCGCTGCATCTCGGTGATCTCGTTGATGCGCCGCTCAAAGCGCGCGCTGATCTCGTCAAAGCCTTCCTGGGCGCGGCGCACCGAGCGCTGCAGCGCATCCAGGGCCTGCACCTGCGAATCCAGCCCGGCAGACTGGCGTTCAATGGCCTCAAAGCGGCTCTGCCAGTCTTTCCAGATGCGATCGCGCTCCATCTGGGCCATGTTCTGTTTATCAATGAAGGAGGCGATGGTCTGGCGGCGCTCGCCTTCCCCGGATTGCAGGTCATTGATGCGCAAATCCAGCTTGCGGATGCTGTCCGAGTTCAGGTCCAGCTTACCGCGCTGCTCGTCGATGCGCTTGCGCATGGCGGTCACTTCGCCCTGCAGATCCGCCAGGCGTTTGGCATCCTGGCGCTGGCCTTCTTCCAGCAGTTTTTGCGCGCGGCGATATTCCTCATCCGAGCGGCGCGTTTCGAGCGTTTTAGCTTCCAGTTCCTCAATCAGGCGGCCCAGGCGGAAGTCTTCCTCCACCCGGCCCTGCAGCGATTTGCGCAGATCCGGAATCGGCTCCAGGCCTTTGCGCACTTCACCGATGGCCTTGTTGAGCACTTCCAGGTCGCCCATGCGAATCTTATCCACTTCGCGGTCGTGATCGTTGCGCATCTTCTCGATGTTGTCGATGTTGCGGGTGATCTCGATGCGCAGCTGCGCGAGCGAGGCGTCCAACTGGTCAAAGCGCGCCAGCCCGGATGACATGCGCACCACCTCGCCGGTGGTTTCTTTCAGCTGCACGCTCATGTCGGGCAGGTTGCGTTCCATCTCCGCGATGCGCCGCTCCAACGTACCGATAATTTCCTTATCCTTGCGGTGCTCGTTTTCTAAAAATTCCATGCGTTTTTGCAGTTGGTCCAGGTCCATAGGCCTTCCTGTCTGATCAATCAATTTCGTATGAAAATTATACTCTGCTTCACGGGTGGAAATGGTTGTGAGGTAGAAGGCCAACCCGGGTTTTCACGAAGTCACATCATGTCCTATTTCCCCGTCAACGGTGAAGGAGGATTTTTGCCAAAAACACGCTGTGAAAGCCATGGAAGGCCAGCGGTGTTTCCCAAGAGAGAGGCTTCCCACAAATCACGGCTTCGGCTGGGTCAAACCGATGGCAGACCCTGGCAACGGCCTCACGGCAGGCGGGTGAAAGCCTGCAGCAGGTTGGTCAGCAAGGGCAGGAACAGGCGCGGGAAGAAACCCAGCAGCAGCAGCGCAATCACGCCGGCGCCGATCAAAACCATTTGAATGCGCGATTCGGCGAAGGGGCGCAGCCCAAAGTTGCCGCCTGTGATCACCGCCAGCAGGCGGAAACCGGCGAACAACAGCCCCGCCATGCCGCCCAGCACCCACACCGCGGTCAACGGCGAATCCACCGCCACCTGCTGCAGCAGCACAAAGCGCATCGAAAAGGTACCCAGCAGCGGCAGCCCTGCCAGCGACAGGTAAGCCGCCGCCAACCCGCCGGATGCCGCGGGCAGTTCCTCGGCCACCTGCTGCAGGCTGGCAAAATCCAGCGTGCGCCCGGAGCGCCGGATGATCGCCGCGCACAGCGACCACAACCCCAGCGCAATCAGCCGCGGCAGCAGGAACATGACGAACATCTCCGTGCCCAGGTGCGAATTCAAACTGATCGCCAGCAGCGAAAAACCGGTCTCGACGATCACGGCATAGCCGAACAACCGGCCCAGGTTGCGTTGAAAAGCCGCCCAGGCGCCGGCGGTGACCACCATCAGCGCGCCCGCCAGCCGCAAAATCAGGTAAAGCTGCGGCGAAGCGCGCAGCCAGCCGAAAGCATTGATGAAATCCAGGCCCAGCAGCAGCACCGCGGTGGGCAGCACCATGAACACAAACCCGACCGGGTAGGGCATGGCCTGCCCTGCCAGCATGGGCGCCCAGGTGTAGAAGGGGAAAATCGCCAGCCAGAAAGCAAAACCCAGCCCCAGGAACACCGCGGAGAGGGCCACCAGGTTGCTGTCCGCCGGGTTGATTTCCAACCCCGCCAGCGCCCAGCCCGCCAGCAAGATGAAAGGCATCGCCAGGGTCTGGAAAATCAGGTAGCGCAGCACCCCCTGGCGCGAATCGGCTTCGCCGGGGGCAGCCAGCAGCGGCACGCTGATCAGCACCGCCATCTCAATCAACAGGGCAGCGTACAGGAAAGGTTCGACTGCCAGGGCAGCCACCAGCAGCGCCAGCATGCCCAGGCCATAGGAGGGGAGCTGCCGGCTGTTACCCGCCGGAAGCGCACCGGCAAACCAGAAAGCCCCCACGCCGTAGAACAGCACCAGCAGCGGGCGGTCGCTGTTTTCCAACACCAGCCGGCGGCCGATCAGCACCAGTTCCGGGTCAACCCGCACCTGCAGCGGGCCCAGGCTTAAAATTTCGCCAACCGGCAGCACCCAGGCCAGCCCGGCCAACACCGCGCACAAACCGGCTGCCACCAGCGCGGCAGGGCTCTCGCGCCGGCGCAGAAACCACAGAATCACCGCCGCGATCAGCGGCAGCACCACCCACAACAGCGCCGCGCTCATGGCTGGCCCCCTTCGACGGGCAGGCTGATCAGATACACGCCCACCAGCGCCAGCCCCAGGGTGATGACCGCCTGCAGGCCCGCCACCAGCACCGAGGTCTCCACCGCGGCATACAGCAGTTCAAAGCCGGAAAGCATGCTCAGCAGGCCAATCACCACGCGCATCGGGCGGGTGGTCATACCCAGCTGGAGCAGCCCGCCCCCCACCAGCAGCAGCCCACCCTGCAGCACCGCCAGGTCCGCCGGGAAACGCCCGAGCAGGCCGGGAGACACCGAAAAGACCAGCGCCGCCACCAAGCCGGCCGCCAGGCCGCGAAAGGCCAGCCCCGAAACTGCCGCATCTTCGGCGTGCTGGCTCTCTTCCGGTTGGGATGCGCTCAAC
>JACRAG010000253.1 GCA_016213455.1 Anaerolineae bacterium
GAATGTGCGCATCAGCGACTGCTCCATCCAGGCTGGAGATGATGCCATTTGCGTCAAAACCACACCCGGATTTGAGCGCTACGGCATCAGCGAAAACATCACTGTCACCGGCTGTCATCTGGTCAGCACATCCTCCGCACTGGTGCTGGGATGTGAGGTTCGCCAGACCATCCGTAACGTGATCTTCGAAGCCTGTGTCATCCAGTCCAGCCATCGCGGCATGTCAATCAATCTGAGCCAGGCTGGCAGCGTCGAAAATGTGCTCTTCTCCAATATCATTGTTGAAACGCGGATTTTTCACGATGATTGGTGGGGATGCGGCGAGCCGATTTACATCAAAGCCTCTCCCTGGACAGACATGGACTCCTGTGGACAAATTCGCAACATCCGGTTAACCAACATCCTCGCCCACAGCGAAAATGGCGTCCTGGTTTACGGGTGGAAACCCGGCCTCATCGACCAGATCCTCTTTGAGAATGTGCACCTTCAATTGGATAAATGGTCCAAGTGGAAAGGCGGGAAGCTGGATTTGCGTCCCAACCCGGGCGCGCACAATGGATACAACCAGGGTGTGATCGAGCATCCCACCTCCGCCTTCATGCTTTATAACGCCGGCTCGATCACCCTGCGTAATTGCCAGGTGAGTTGGAAGAACAAACCATCCTACTTCCATCATGCCGTACAATATGCGCAAGTGAAAGACTTGAGACTTGAGCATTTCAATGGAGAGGCAGCAGATCCTGACCGGTACGCTGCCATCGAGCAATCCTGGTAATTTAGCGAACTGGAACACAAGCCATGCTCAACTATTCTCTGGATGTCATCCCATTTTCAAGCCCCAGTTCATTCCTCACGATCACCTCGCGAAACGACGCGTCTCCTCACCGGCTGCTCTACCGCACAGCATCGCACCGCGTGGCTCAAACAGTTCACCTTCCTTCACCCCCGACCGATTTTTTTGAGATTGTGCTGCATCGAAACGGTGTGGAAGTGCCCTACACATACACAGCCCAACCACACCGGCTGGACCTGCTTCCGCAGGGCGAAGGTGCGGTTACCTTCGTTTTTTTGGATGGCAACACGCTGTTATTCGAAGCCCACGGAGTCAGCTTGCGTCTGGTTCCCCGCCATCCCTTTCAACTTCAAATCAACACGCCGTCCAATCAGTTTCATCTGACAGATTACAACGCGCGCGGCGTACATAAATTGCGCGCAGGGGCTGGAACGCAACTGGTCTGGAGTCACCCCACCCAGCCAGGCGGTGAACCCATCGTTCATGACGGGCATTGGGTGCAAATCGATTGGATCGGCGACCGCTATGTGTCAGGCGCCATCCGCTTCTGCCCTCACGAAGGTTTATGGGAAGATCCGTTGCCTGAACTGGCAGACATCGAATCTCGCCAGGCAATGGTATATTCTTCCTGGTGCGACGGTATGCCCGTAGTAAGCCCGGAATATCAGGAACAGGCTGAATTGGCCTGGTTTCTACTCTGGAATGTGCAGGTGCCCTCCGGCGGTGCGTTGATCAGCCCGGTAATGTACATGAGCAAGTTTTGGATGAACAACATTTGGGCCTGGGATAATTGCTTCAATGCCCTGGCGGTCGCACGCGCCAATCCGCAGTTGGCCTGGAATCAACTACTGGTGTTCTTCGCTCATCAGGACGAGAACGGCATGATCCCGGATATGATCAACGATCTGGAACCCATCTTCGGATACAACAAACCTCCCATTCAAGGCTGGACGGTCCGCAAGTTGATTAACCGAACCGGCGTGGAAGCCAGCCTGCCATTTTTGAAAGAGCTTTACAAACCCATGATGCGCCTGACCGAATGGTGGTACCAGCATCGTGATTTTGATGCCGATGGTATGCCGCAATATCATCACGGCAACGATTCGGGCTGGGATAACGCCACGCTCTTCGACCAGGGGTACCCAACCGAAGGAGCGGACCTGGCGGCTCATCTTACCCTGCAGTGGGAAGCTTTGGCCGAAATGGCCGACATGATGGGTAAGAAAAAATCTGCGGACCGCTGCCTGGCCCGGTCACAGGAACAACTTAACCAATTGCTGAAGCAAGGCGTAAAGAAACGACATTTCTTCAGCCCTTTGGACGGCCATCATGACGCGCCTCCCACCCAGTCCCTATTGAATTACATACCCCTGGAATTGGGCAGCCGCCTGCCGGGGAAAATTCGCAAAGCCTTGATCGAAGATATTTCACCGGGCGGCCCTTTTCTGACCCAATGGGGATTAGCCACCGAAGCCGTCACCAGCCCCAAGTATGAAGCCGATGGCTATTGGCGCGGGCCAATCTGGGCGCCATCGACGTTTTTGATTTTTGATGGTCTGGTCGATGCCGGCGAAAATGAACTGGCAGCCATGATTGCGCGCCGTTTCTGTGACCTGTGCACGCACGATCCCGGATTTTGGGAAAATTACGATGCAGTGACCGGAAAAGGCTTGCGCTGTCCAGGTTATTCCTGGACTGCCTCCGTATTTCTCTTGCTGGCCGAATGGCTGGCAAATTTTGATCAGGAATAAAAGCAATGTTGCGAAAGCGATCGATCAAGTCTCCCACGATCATCACCTCAATCGCCCGATACCATGGCGACTCACACAATACAGGTATGGCAAGAGGTCGTCGATGACACCGCTTCACGCCATCTGTGTCTATTGTGGATCTGCCGACGGCTTATCTGCCCATTATCTGGCAGAAGCCGCCCGTCTGGGGCAGGTTCTGGCAGATCATCTAATTGATCTGGTTTATGGGGCCGGTAAAACCGGGATGATGGGC
>JACRAG010000254.1 GCA_016213455.1 Anaerolineae bacterium
CTTTTCGGGGCATTGCCGTCCAGCCAAGAGAATGGATGCGCGGTTCATATGCTGCCAGGTTTGACAGGCCCACCAGGCATCCGCATCCCATTGTCCAAGCCAGCGCTTCAATTTCCATTTCCAGTCTGGCGAGCAATCCGGTTCTTTGGTGCTCCGGGGTGATGATCAAATCAACCACCAGCCCGATCCTGCCTTTGATCACGCCTTCCAACGGCAGGACGCGCAGTCCAACACAACCCGCCAGCTTTCCGCCCACTTCGGCTAAAAGGCAAACGCCCGGAAAAGCCCCGCCGAAGAACTGCCAGGAATAGTAATCGGCTGGTATTTTGCGGGGATAGGTGGCGTTGAAAAGGTCTGTGAAGAGCTGCGCATCCTCACGCGTGGATCTGCCGTGCCTCAGGGTATACACAGCGGTTAATTCTTTTACCCTTTCCAACCATCGGCTATTCATGCGCGGGATTGGACAAAACCAACACCGCGATGTCGCGGATTGTCTTTGGTTGAGCAATCTGCGCAGAGGTGAACCGCAGACCAAATTCTTCTTCAATCTCCATCATAAAGGTCAGATGCCCCAATGAATCCCAGCCCGGCAGTGTACCGACCGCGGAATCTTCACGAATCGTCTCTGTCAGATGCGGAAACGCCCGGTGGGCGCAAGCGTCAATTCGGTTCATCAGTTGTTCAGGAAACATAGGTCATTCTCCAGGCCATTCCAGGGATATCAAATCAGGGCAAAGCTGTTCCGCGCCAACCATCTCCCGCCTCCACGATCCATTGGCCTCAACAAAACCCGCATCCGGCAGGAAGCTCCACGCCATCTGGTTACGTTCTGTCGGCAAATATTCCGCCTGGACCCAGGTGTAGCCTTCTTTCGACAGCTCCGTCAACACGCCAGCCAGAAATGCCTTTTCAATCCCCCGCCCCAATACCCGGCAGCTGAGCAACAAATTATCCATGCGGACAGAGTGTTCAACCTCACTCGTCTCAAATAAAACCGCGCCAACGATTCCGTTGTCACCAATTCGATCGCTGGTTCTCAAGATGTAAATGCGCCAGGATGGTGATGCGAGCATCGTACTCAACTCGGCTTCGGTATAGCGGCGCGTGGTCAGGTTGAACTGGTTGGTTCGCTGGATCAATTGAGCCAGGCGGGGCAGGGAGTAGCGATCAAGAGCTTGTATGGAGACAACAATTTGCAGACTTGCCAGGAAATCTTCAAGATGGGTGGATTGTGCCTGTAAATCTCTACGACGTCGGTCTTGCGTGTACATTTTTCCACGCTGGCGATCCTCCTGCGTAACCGTCAACGCAGTCAGGTACTCCAGACCTGCCAGAAACGCTGGATAGTCCGCAGAATCCACCGGCAGATCAGGAACCTCCACTTCCGGCAGCGCCTGCCGGATCAATTCCCGTTCATAAGGGGAATCGTCCAGGAAAACGAAACTGCTCAAGGAGAGGCCAAGCTCCTCGGCAATCTCACGCAAATTAGCGGCTTTATCCTGCCAGTTGATACGCCAGGCAGCGAAATGCTCGGGACGCAACACCATATCCGGGTGATCTGTCAGCGTTTTCAACGCCAGCGCTTCATCATTTTTGCTGCACAGCGCCAACAGAACGCCGCTGTGGTTCAGCCGTTTCAGCAATCGCTGAAAATCCCGATAGCCCCCGCCTTGTGGAGAATCTGGCGCAATCCGCAAATTTTCCGGCCCGTCCTCCCCCAGGATGCCCCCCCACAATGTTTGATCCAGATCCAACACGATGACTTTCTTGCGGTTCCCTCGATAGGCATGAATTACCTTGCGATACACACCTGCCAGGCTTTCCAACGCATTCCGGCTGAAACGCATACGCCCCAGGTAATAAAAGCGCGCATCGAAAACCTGCCTGCCGCTCTGGGCAAACAAACCGGCGAGCGAAAGCACAAATACGCCGGGGTGTTTCTCAGCCAGCCGGGCCAGGATCAGGTTGGCTTCGAGACATAACCGGTGCAAACTAAACGGATCTTTGAGTGCATACAGCTCATCGACATGCGGCTGGAGCAGCATCATCTCGTGAATGAAGAGTTTCGAGCCTGGCAGTTTCGCAACGGCTTGTTCGACCAGGTGCGCCAATTCTGCCAGCCGGTTTGCAGCTTCATCTTGATCCATCCGGCCTTCTTCGCCATGCAAACCGCCAAACCAATCTTCCGGGGCCAGGGCCAAAAAAAGAATCTCCGGGGCAAACGCAAACAACCCCGAAGAATCGTTCAGGAATTCCTGCACGGCCTGACCATAAGGAGCGATATACCATTCTGGCCTGGATAAATCCGATGCGAAACCCCGATCAACCATCCCGGGCAGTTGATCCAGGTTGAATGAACTCAACAAGGCACAGCGCAACCGGTTCAAATGACGCCTTCCTTACTGCCCGCACAGCCCTCAACCAGCCACATGATGATAAACCGCCAGGTTGGTCCCGCGCAAATGGGCGATGCGCATCCCATCAGCCGCAAATTCACCCAAACAGACCATCACGTCGGGGTGCAACACCTGGTGATAATCATGCCAGACGATCACCCCTCCAGACCGGATCATCTTCAGAGCATTTTGGGTGTCTGCTTTGACGTAAGCATACGTGTGTCCCGCATCCACAAAAACAAAATCCATCTGCTGTGCAAAGGGCTCAAAATTGAACCGGGTTGAATCACCCCATACTTGGGAGATCTTGTCTGCGACCTGTGATTCTTTGAAGTAATGACCTATGGCGAGGTCAAACGCGCCGGATTTTTGCGCGAGAACCCCATCGATGCCGCCAATCTCCAGGCTCGCAGCCTGTGACGGTGGGACATCCAGCGTGGTAATGTGGCAATCGTCCGGCGTATTGAGCGCCATTTGCAGGGTGGTCATCCCGTTGTAGGTGCCAAATTCGAACACTCTTTTGGGCTTCAACCACGCCACGATCAGGCAGATTTTGCATAATTCTTCAATGGAGATATTCCCCCATTGGCCCAAGAATCGCTCAAGCGTAATCTTTCCCGCTTCAAGCTCAGCCGGAAACACATCACACAGGCGCACAGTGGGGATTAAGCCGCCAATCCTGGCAACCACCTCATCATAGAGGGCAACTTTAGGAGCCAGCTCTTCACGAATCATCGCTTCAGGTACTTTACCCAATAAATTGCGCAGCTGGGGAAACCGGTCAAACAAGGGGTCCATGATTTTTTCCGCTCTCTCAGGCGTTGGAATACGGATTCTTGAACGAAATCGCCGATAGACCTTTGGCAAGCTCGCTGATTCCATCTTCAACCGAGATGGTTGTGTCATACCCCAGGTCATTGATTTTCTTATAACTGACCGTGTAATTCCGTTTATCCATGTCTTCGCCCACATTGGCGTAATGAATGTATCCCGGAACCTGGGCGTTGATCAATGAACAAATCTGTTCCTTCGAGAAATTCATTTTATCCGAACCAATATTGTAGATATGCCCACGCATCTGGTCGGCGTGTTCCACACCAAACACAAAAGCCCGCCCCATATCGTGCACATGGATGAAGGTGCGCATGAAATGTTTCTCATACACCACCAGGTAACCCTGGGTCAACAACCGGTAAGTGAAATCATTGATCAACAAATCCAGGCGCAGGCGCGGCGAAATGCCAAAAGCCGTCGCAAAACGATAGGCAATGGTCGAGCATTCATCTACCAGGATGCGTTCCGCCAGAGTCTTGGTCTGACCATACAGGCTCAGCGGATTCAACGGAGTCTCTTCGGTGCAGGTGTTCTCGACCGCACCGTAGTTGCTGCCGGTTGACCCAAACAAGACCAGTTGGTCTTTACTCACTGCCGCGGCAAGGTTTCGCGTTCCGCGAACATTGACTTCTTCTGCCACCTGGGGTTCCTTGCGGCAGGCCGGGTAGCCCACGATGGCTGCCAGGTGAATAATGATGTCACAGCCCTTTACCGCATCTCGCACTTCATTTTCATTCCTCACATCGCCGCGCATAAACTCAAATAATGGGTTGCGGAAGTAAGGAAGTATCTGATCTCCGCCAAACATGAGGCTGTCAAACACCCGGACCGGATAGCCACGCTGCAGCAGTTGGGGAATCAAGGATGTCCCCACAAAACCCGCACCACCTGTAATGAGCACCTTTTCCATCGTACAACCTCCAATCGATCAAAGAACCGTTTCGTAATAGGCTACCGTCTTGCGAATCCCTTCACGATGATCAGTAAATTGAAAATCCGGAAACATGGAGCGGAAACGGCGGTCATCCAGGACTTTCCGCAGCGCTCCATCCTGATATTGGGTATTGAACACCAGCCGACCTTTAAAGCCGATCTCTTCAGCGATCATTTCTGCCGACTCGCGGATCGAATACCCGCGGTTCTGGGCGATATTCACCGGCTCCACCAGCGGGCTTTCCCGATGAAGCGCAAGACCAAGCAGCGCGACCACATCCTCCACATAAGCCCATTCGCGAACTGGCTTGCCCGTACCCCAAATTTCAAATTCGTCTTTCCCGGCATTTCTGGACTGGATCATGCGAATGATCATCCCGTTCAACGCATGGGTTTTATTCGGATCTGGCGAATCGCCCGGACCGAAGGTGTTGGGGACCAGCAGGTTCACGCTGTCAACACCAAATTGCTTGCTGAAACAACGCGCAGTCACATAAACAAAACGTTTGTAATTGCCGTAGGCATAAACTGATTCGTGCACCTGCCCTGCCCACCAGTCGTCTTCCAGATGAATGTCCGCATCACCGGGGTAAGAGCAATTTGACAACGGGTTGATGATCCTGGCTTTCGGGCAGGCAGATTGAGCTGCCTGGTAAATATTCAACGTCATACGCAGGTTGTCAGCCAACACGTCCGCAGCCCGCGAACTGACATAATGCACGCTGCCCACATGCGCCGCAAAGTTGAAGATCGCGTCCGGATTCAGGTGCTGGAAGCATGCAAGTGTCTGAGCGTAATCGCGCAAATCCACGCCGTCAGCCCGGGATACGCAGGTGACAACATGAGGTGTGGATTTCAACACCTGCTGCAAGTGACGACCCATAAATCCATGTCCGCCGAGAATCAAAATTCTCATAATCACCATCCTGCCTTTACGGCGCCAATCACCTGATCCACCTCTTGGTCTGAGAGGCCGGAATGCAAAGGGATGGACACCTGCTTTTCATTGAACAATTCCTGGTTGGGTAAATCTGGAGTGAGCCCGCCAAAGACGGAATTGTGGTCTATACGCAAATGGACCACTGAACTCGGGACTCCCCTGGCCTGCAATGCGCGGATAAAATCCGTTCGGCGGTCCACCAGCAGGGTGAACAGCCAGGCGGCGCTCTCGCGATCCGCTCGATTATCCAACAATGTAATTCCGGGGACCTCCACCAGTGCCTGACGGTAACGACCGGCGATTTCCCTGCGGCGATTCAATATTTGTTCAAACGCCTGTAAATTTCCCAGGCCTACCGCGGCAGCCAGGTCATTCAGGTGAACTTTGTACCCAACTTCCGAAATATCATATTCACGCTCACCCAGGATGGATGGGCGGCTGTTCGCGCGATCGATGCCAAACCAGCGCAAAGCGCGCGCGCGATGCACCTCAGCATCCTCCAGGCAGCAAATCGCGCCTCCATCACCCGTGGTCAGGTGTTTGATGGCCTGGAAAGAAAAAGCCGTGAACCGCGAAATTGCCCCCACCGGGCGGCCTTTATAGGTCGCCCCCAAAGCGTGTGCCGCGTCTTCGATCACCGCCAGGTGATGCGTATCAGCCAAAGCGTTGATCTCATCCATGTCGCAGGGATACCCGGCCCAATGCACCGGCAGGATAGCCTTTGTGCGGTCGGTGATCCGTTGCCGGATGGATTCAACGCTGATATTCCCCGTCGCCAGATCAATATCCGCGAACACCGGACGGGCTTGCTGCATCAACACCACCAACCCGGTCGCCACGAAGGTTTGCGCAGGAAGAATAACCTCATCGTCAGGACCAACCCCGGCCAAAACCAGCGCCAGGTGCAGCGCAGCAGTGCCGCTGTTCACCGCCACCGGGTTGACAAGCCCCAGTTTCGAAGCCAGGGCTTCCTCAAAGGCTTTGACCATCTTGCCTTCACTCAACCAGGTGGAGGTAAGCACATTGTTTGCCAGTTGAATGGCCTCCGGAGATACGGTTGTGTGGAAAAATTCCATGCTAGTTACTCTCAACCTTGTTTCATCAGGGTTTCACTGATCACTCGATGGAAGGCCAGGTACACTTCAGATTGCCTGCGATCCCCTTGCATTTGCAAAATATGCCCCAGGTCACGGCACAAACAGGCGACATCACTGGATAATTCCTCGCCAAAGCGCTCAACCGCTTTGGCTGCATCGCCGGTGGCAACCATTTTCGCCACGGTCAGCTTGGCTGCCGATAGTCGGCGGTCAATGTCCGCCTTCATACCCCTGACATCTTTCGGCAAGTCCGGGATGGTTATTGCGATCTTCTGAACCATTTCATCGGCAACAATCAATTCACCCACATCCATTGCACATTCCAGCATGAAGTAAAGGCATTCGATGTCCGCTGGATGATGAGATAAATAACGCTGCAACAAGGGGTATGCTTCTTTGGCCCGCCCCTGGAGGACATACGCATATCCCAACAAAGGCTGGTACGCGTCATCGCCCTCAAACCTTGTCGTGAACTCCTTCATGAGGGTTTCCAGGGCTTTAACATCGTTGATATACAGAACGTTCCTGGCGTAATGTAAGAATAAATCCGGCCGGTCAGGCGCAATCTCCGCGGCCCGTTTGTAAAATTTGATGGATTGGTTTTCCAGGAATAAATCGAGCAACAGTTTGCCCATCAACCAATGCAAGTCTGCGTTTTCCGGAAAGCGTTTTAATAACTTTCCCAACCTGAAGATGGCGATTTCGACTTCACCGTCGGAATACAGCTTTTGGACATGGCTCAAACCGTCTTCGGGTGAGAGCAAATCCATAGCCGACAATTCAGATGTTCTTTTGTCATTTGGGAAAGATAAAGGGTACTCATTACCGGTGTGCAACGCAGCCACAAAATCACGTCCCGCGGCCCACAACAGATCCGGCGCCGATTGACTGAGCAGGCTGCCAGCCGCGCGCAGGATTTCATTATCCAGGTGGCGCAGGATAAAACAACCACCTCTTGCCAGATGCGAAAGAAGGATCTCTCCATCCGCCACAATCCGGTCCACAGGGTGATGGTTTGCGTAGAAAATCAGGTCAAGCTTGTCGTGGATTCGGGAATCGGTCCAGCCCTGAACATTGCTCTCCAACTCACTGCCTGAAATGAAACGCACATGTCCGTGATGATTCACCACCCGCAGCGCATCTGTGTACCGGTAAGGGTGTAAAGAGATCGGATTTTCCAGATTGTTCCAATCCTCAAACCCATAAATATGCACAGGCGTATTCAAATATGCCGTCAAGGCGGCTGGCAGTCCGAGCGCTGGTCCAACCTCCAGATAAGTGAGGGGCCGGTATTGCTTTACATACCAGGTTAATAACGAGAGATAATCGTCATGAACGGCTCCATCCTTGCCATGCCTGCGTTTCTCTTGAGCCATTGTCGGAAAGGTAACCAGTTCCTGCGTTGCAAACAACTCCAGGAACTTTTGCAGTGTCTGGGCAATCTCTGGAGCGGCAATCTTCTTCAGGATTTCAGCAGGTGTCAGCTCCCCCATGCGGTTGAAACGCCAATCCTGGCTCGTTGTCGGATAAATTTTCCCGCCGTTACCGGGCTGCGTCGCGTAAACGGGCAAATCATATTGCCCCTGACCCCAATCCGGTCCATTCGGATTAATCATGAAAGGTTCGCGGAACTGGTGCGTGCTGGTCTTCTTCCGTTTTAGAGTGGAGGCGCTGCTCTTTTTCATGAAGGTTGGCGGATGGGACATGTGAAAGACGGTCACGCCGTAATTGGTGAGATTGATC
>JACRAG010000255.1 GCA_016213455.1 Anaerolineae bacterium
CGCAGCTGGCGCGGGAGGATGCGCGCGTCCTCCCATTGACCGGGTTGGACCTCCCGGAGGATTGGATGGGAAAGCATTGGGCTTGTTGGCAGCTTGCCCATGCCGGTCTGCAGGATGGAAAAGCTGGAGAGTGGCTGCTTTTTACCGACGCAGATACTCTGTATCATCCTTCTGCCATTTCCAATGCGGTAAGCGCTGTGCAGCAGGAAAAGGTAGATTTGCTTTGCGCATTGCCAAGGGAGTTGGTGATCAGCCTGGGCGAGAAGTTGATGGTTCCCTATTTTCTTTTCGCGACGTTCGCGTTCGTCCCACTTTTCCTGGGACGTTGGTTTGCTTCCAGCCCCACTTCCTTTGCCATCGGTCAATTCCTGTTTTTCAGGCGCGAAACTTACCAAGCTGTTGGCGGACATGCTGCCGTGCGGCAGGATGTGGTGGATGATCTGGCGTTGGTGCGACTCACGGTCAAAAGTCAGTGGCGCATGTTATTGGTAGATGGACAAAGCCGGGTCACCTGCCGAATGTACCATTCCCTGGGTGAAGCCTGGCGTGGTTTCTCCAAGAACATGTTCGCCGCCTTTGGGTATAATGTCCCGTTATACCTGTTCATCTGGGTCTGGACGGCGATTGTGTTCTTGCAGCCTTTGATCTTCATCACCGGTTTGTGGGACGCAATCCCACAAGACTTAAACTTGATCAACCTGGTGCTGGTGGTCAGCTTGTGGTCGATGGTTTACCTTCGCCTGAGTTTTCCGGTCAGCATGGTTTTACTATACCCAGTAACGTTTTTGCTTTCTCTGGCGGTCGCTATTCGGTCATTTTTCCTGAATATACGCGGTCAAAGTGAGTGGAAGGGCCGCCGCCTGATCAAACCCCATATTCGCTGGATTGGATGAAGCGAGGAGAAGAATGCGAGCAACCGACATCATCATCAAGAAGCGTGATAAGCAGACGCTCAGCCAGGAAGAAATCAACTTTTTTGTCCAGGGATTCACCCGGGGCGAGATACCAGATTATCAGGTGGCAGCCTGGGCTATGGCGGTTCTGTTGAATGGCATGACAGCCGAAGAGACCACCCACCTGACGCTGGCGATGGCCAATTCAGGCGATGTACTGGATCTCTCGGACGCGGTGGAGATTGCCGTGGACAAACATTCCACCGGTGGTGTGGGAGATAAAGTGACCCTGGTTGCTGAACCGGTGGTGGCTGCCTGCGGTCTCCCGGTGGGAAAAATGTCAGGTCGCGGATTGGGCTTTTCGGGTGGGACGCTGGACAAGATGGAGTCGATCCCTGGCTACCGCACCAACCTGTCCACGGAGGAATTCCTGGCGCAGCTCAAACGCTCGGGACTGGTGTTGACCGGTCAGAGCGGAGACCTTGCCCCGGCTGACGGAAAGTTGTACTCACTGCGGGATGTGACCGGCACGGTGCCTTCGACGCCCCTGATCGCCTCATCGGTAATGAGCAAGAAAATTGCTGGCGGCGCACAGGCCATCGTGCTGGATGTCAAAATCGGTTTGGGTGCTTTCATGGAAAACGTGGAAAAAGCACGCGAACTGGCTGAGCTGATGGTTTCCATCGGGCGATTGAGCGGGCGTAAAGTGGTGGGGCTGCTCTCGGATATGAACCAACCGCTGGGTCACGCGGTGGGGAATGCGTTGGAAGTGCGCGAGGCGATTGAGACACTGCGGGGCGGTGGACCGGAGGATTTCAGGGAACACTGTCTCGTTGTGGCTGCGCATATGCTCGTGGCGGGCAAAAAAGCAGCCAATTTGGATGAGGCGCGAGAAGTCGCCAGCGCTGCGTTGGCGGATGGGCGGGCATGGGCAAAATTCCGCGAACTGGTGATCAACCAGGGCGGAGATGTAGGGTTTGTGGATGAGCCGGACCGGCTGCCCCTGGCGCCGGTTGTGGTGGAAATTCGCGCTGAACGGTCCGGCTGGCTGGCGCAGGTGCATGCGCGCATCGTGGGCGAGACTTCGGTCGAACTGGGAGCCGGACGCGCGCGTAAGGAGGATGCGATTGATTACGGCGTGGGCATCCTGGTACACCGGAAAGTGGGAGATTATCTGGAAGCCGGGTCGCCGATCTTCACGGTGTACGCAGCCAACGACGCTTCAGCACAGCGGGCGGTTGCTCGCCTCAAAGAGTCGCTGGCTTGGAACAGTGAAGAAACGCAACCTTTACCCTTGTTTTATGGGGTGGTTGAATAGAATTTTCCCTCATTTCCAAAATGATAAAGCCATCCCCTTGACCAATTTCTTGGGCCAAGGGGATGGCTTATTTTATAGCAGATGGATGGTTTTTCTATGATGGGATGACAGCCAGCAGAAATTCCTTCTAAGGCTCAAGCTTAACAAGGATATGCGCGCCATTGCGGGCGATTTCGATGCCGGGCAGGGTGGGATGTTGTGCCATGACCTGATCGGGACTGATGACGTACTCAACCTTCTGGCTCGTCAGCCACGCCCTGTCAACCAGTTGATTCCTGTCAAACACCGGCACAATTCGCCTGGATAAATGATCGCCATACAGCGTGTATTCCAGGTAGTCTGATGGCGTCCCAACGACTGCGTTTCCGGGGACGTCCTGTTCGACCAGCACAACTGCTTCGCGGATGCTGAAGGAGTTTAGGGTAATCATCACAGCGCGGTCCAGGTTCCAGATGGCGTATTGGCCTGTTAACGGCTTGGATTTGTTCTGGACAGTGACATTGATGGTGATCATCGCGGCAAGGACCAGGACGGCTGCACAAGCCGTCTGGTTGATCCAATTGCGCCGGTAGAGCGTGGCTGCCATGGGTGTGAGGGCAACCATGGCCAGGGCAAAGTTGCGCCCCAGATATACGTGCCAGCTTGGGCGCAAAATCTGCTCAGTCAAAGTAAACGCGGCTGCCGCGATGAAAAGAATCAAGGCGAAATATTCTTTGCGCCGAAAACCCCGAACAATGCACAGAATGGAAGCAGGCACAACAATCAAAGGCGCCAGGATTCCGAACCAGGTTTCGTCTTCCTGAAGAGGCGGGCGGCGCAAGTAAGAAAATTTAACCAATGTATTGGGATACAAGGCAGTGTTGCTTTCGAGATCCATGCCTAACTTTGTATAAATCCAGCTTGCGGCATGGGCTTTACCACGGAAAAGTGGACCTTCAAGCACGGGCGGCAGACCGGTTGTATCGATGAACTGGTAAGCCAACCTGTTTATATTGATCCAAACAGCCTGACTGACCGGAAGGTTATCCTGTCTTCCAGTTTCAGCTTCGATTGATTTCGCATCGCCGAGAGGATTCCTGTACTCTGTCATATTATGCAGATAACTTGTTCCGGAAAATACGACCAACAGGAGTGGAAAAGCAATCGCGATTTTGGTCAACGATGGGAGACCGAGGTTGGGTTGTGCAAATGCCAGGATTAGAATTCCAATTGCCAGGCCCGGCAAGAAGAAGAATACAGTCTGTTTTGCACCCAATGCCAGGGCTAAAGCAGTGCCGGATAGGATGATGTGAGCCAGGGGATGTTCCAGTCTCACTGCTCCAAAGAGGAAGAAAAGGCAAATGATCA
>JACRAG010000039.1 GCA_016213455.1 Anaerolineae bacterium
CGAGCGAATATCACTACCTGGGCTGGAAACGCCTGGCGGATGAGATCGGCGTGCCGTTTGACCGCGAGGCCAACGAAGCCCTGCGCGGCGTTTCGCGCCGCGAGTCGCTGCTGCTGCTGCTCAATGGCAAAGCGGCCTCCGAGGAGCAGATGCAGGAGTGGATGGAGCGTAAAAACAACTACTACGTGGAGATGCTGGCGCAGATGACACCCGACAACCTGCTCCCCGGCGCGCTGGATCTGCTCCACGAACTGCGTGCTGCCGGCTACCGCACCGCCATTGTCTCTTCCAGCAAAAACACTCCTCTGGCGCTGGATCGCCTGCAAATTGCCCCGCTGATGGATGCAGTGGTGGACGGCAATGCCCCCGCGCGCAGCAAACCCGCCCCCGATCTGTTCCTGCTGGCTGCCGAAAGACTGGGGCTGCCCGCGCAGGAATGTTTGGTGGTGGAGGATGCCGCGGCAGGCATTGACGCCGGGAAAGCCGCGGGAATGCGCACCCTGGGGCTCGGTCCGGCGGAACGCGTGGGTCACGCCGACCAGGTGCTGCCGGATCTGGACGGCGTCCACCTATCAGACCTGGCTGAACTGCTGAAATAACCTGGGGATTGCCCCAAAAATAATTTCCTCACCCCAGAAGAGGGGACAAAACTACAGCACCTCCCGGCGGATGCTCGGGAGGCTCTTTAGTTTTAACCACGTGGATGATTCACCTTCAGCGGGTGGGAATGCGCGCCGCCTCCGCCAGGAAGGCCTGCGCCGCTGCCGCATCGTGCAGAATGAGGATATTTTCATCATTGCTCTCATCTGCCGCGCGGGTATAGTTGAACGAACCCAGCGCTACAATTTCACCGTCGATCACGATCACCTTGTGGTGCATCAACCCCGGATTGGCATCCAGGCGCACATCCAGACCTGCCTGGCGCAAAGACTCATACTCCCCGCCCTGGTCGCCGGAGCGTTCTTCTTCAAAGATCACCGTCACCTGCACGCCGCGCTGCGCCGCGTCCAGTAGGGCGTCGCGCAGGTCGGTGCGGGTCAGGGTATACGCCAGGATCACAATCTGCTTTTCCGCGCCGCGCAGCAGCGCGACCAACCGTTTGGCGGGCCGGTCGTCCGGCGAGAAATACACCTCTGCCGGAATGCCGCCCAAATTAAGCTGGTTTTGACCGTCAGGAATGGATGCGCCTGCGCCGAAGCGATCGAGCTCCGCCATCTCACGAAATTCTTCGCCGTACAGCGCAGCCATTTCAGGTGACTCGACCCGGACCATGTTGTTGTCATCGTCGAACAGACCGTTGGGAGTCAGGTTCATCGATCCGATCCACACCACCCGCCCGTCGATCAGGATGAATTTGTTGTGCATCAGGCTCTCACGATTATCGCCTGTCACCGGGATACCCCCTGCGCTCAATCGGCTGAGGGCGCGGCTGTCCAGCGCGTCCGAATCAACCACCACACGCACCCGCACCCCGCGCTGGTCGGCGCGCAGCAGCGCATCGGCAGCGGAGGTCAGGGTGAAGTTGTACATCGCCACATCCACCTGTTCCTGCGCGGCATCGATGGATGCGATCAACGCCGCTTCCAGGGCTTCCGAGCCGCCCGAACCGTCGGGTGTGGTGAAATACCATTGAACCGCGCTGGCGGGAGGGAGTGCCGTTTGGGTCGGGGCCTGCAGCGGCGTGCGTGTTGGCTGCGCGCTGCCATCCTCAACGGTGATATCTACAAACGACAGTTCTTCACAAGCCGCCAGGCTGCACAAAAGCAGGGCGGCGGCAATCATCAGCATTTTCGATTTTTTCAAGGCAGGATCCAGAGTTGAACGGGGTCGAGTTTCAAATCAAATTTGAATTCTTTTAACGCGTCTCTGCGGTCGGCTTCCACAGACATGACCACAAATTCAGCCACGCGAAACACATCCTCCGGGGGGAGCACCACCGGGAGAATCGCTGTGCGTGCGCCCGGCTCCATACGCACCGGCTTGTGCAGCAAACTCACCCCGGCTGCGACCACTTTTTCGATCTCCAGGGCATAAGCCGGGACATAAAACAAGCGCGGTGTAGCCCAAAAAGCGTTCATCTCCTCGCTGGAATCGCGATGATAGGTCGAACGAACCAGCGGGCGCACCGCGCCACGCGCCACCCAGTATGGGAAACCAGGTTTGTTTTGCGGCAGCGCAGCCGAGAAAAACACATCCATGGCGTCCGTGCCGCGTTCGTCGGATATTTTCATCCCCTGCCCGCACTGCTCGCACACCCAGGCTACTTCATCCAGTTTCGCCAGCACCGGTGTATCACAGCGCGGACACTGCAGCGGAATTAAGCGCACGCCACTCATCGCGAAAACCTTTCCACCTGCTTGAGAATATCGGATACATCCAGCATTTCCATGCCGCTGCTGAGCAAGGAGGGTTCAGCCGCCTTGTATTTCTGGAACTCGTACTGCTCACCATAGCGGAACTTGCGCCAGCCGGAAGCCATCAACGCCACACCGCCGGCGAATGCCAGCGCAGCCACAAAGAACAGGTCGCTGTCTCGGGCGGCGCCTAAAACAGCCGCAGGAACATCCACCGCCAGAAAAGCCCCGGCAGCCATGCTCCCAACCAGCACGCTCGCGCGGTAAAGCACGTTGCCCGGTGCTTTACCGTACAGCACCGCCCCGTCGAAGCCGTCGATCACCACCTGGAAGGCGCGCTCGCGGTAGGTGTAACGCGCCACCCACACCGGGTAGTACACCACGCCGATGCGCAGGTTGAGCAGGCGGGCAAACAACTGCCCCATGCGTGAAAGCTTTAACTGCTGCGCGACCATTCCCTCAAAGGCGCTGCGCGCCTGGTTATAGACATCCGTCTCGGAGCCCACCGGCTCGAAGACCATCCCTGAGCGGTGCAGCGTGTCGCTGTTGAACGGCTCCAGCGGGCGACCTTGCAGCGCAATCCGTTGAACGCCGAACTCGCCCACATCACAAGCCACACCGTTCCAGGTCAGATCAGTCACCGCGCGTTTCTCGCGCGGCTCATAACGCGTATGGTCGCCGCTGCCAACCTTTTGTTGACCGAACGCCCAGGCAACCCCCCGCGCCCAGGCGGACCAGAAGGGCAGGTGCACCAGCATCATCTCGGTCAACTGAGCCTTGCCGGATAAATCGCGCGCCATCGCCATGTTGGAGCCCAGGAAACCCTGGAACGCTTTCTGCGCCTGTTCGCGTGAAACACGCAGCGGCACCTGGTAGCGGCGCATACCGCGTTCCCCACTTACCACGGAGCGCAAATCACAAAACGGGCACAATACAATGCTTGCGCCGTCCGGAATCGGCACCATCCCGCCGCAGCGGGGACATGTGAGACCTTGCAGTGCGCGCTCGCTCATACTTTCCCCGCCACCCAGGCTGCCCAGGCAATTAAAATGGGCGCGGCAATCAGGCCCAGTCCGCCGCAGATCAGCAAACCGACCATCAAACCGCTTTCTTCATTCACAATCGCACCCATCACCGGCATCAACGCCAGGCACAGGAACACCACGGCAGCGACACCGCCGACTGTGCGGTAGGGCAGCTCGGATTTGGCAGGATAGATATTCGCCAGCACCGTCGCGCTGGAGGCATCCACCACCGCCGTATAGGTCTGTCCCTGGAAAAGATACTTGAAAATGAATACCGGCACGTGCACCAGTGAAATTTCTTGCACCTGCGCGCCGGCAAATTTCTCGGCAAACCACGCCATCCCTGCTTCCAGCGGAACGCTGGGCGCATCCGCATCCGCATCCAGGTTGGCATCGTACGGGCGCAGGTCGCCGGCCGGCAGGTTCAGGCGGGCAATTTCCGTCACCGAGGTAGCGGCAGCCGGTTCCAGTGCCGTGCGTTCCTGCCCGTTGGTTTTATAACGGAAATACCACAGCGGGAAATAGCGGAAAGCCTGCCCGGTGATCTGCGACTTTTCATCCAGATCTTTCACGGTCTGGCTGCCAGACATCCACCGCCGCAGCGCCGCCTGCGCTTTGGCGGCATCCAGTGTGGGCGCAATCGACCAGTGCAGCACGACCCGCGATTTATCCACATACACGGTCGCATTGCAGTACGGACAGGTGACAAACTGTTGCCCCTCATCCGGGTGCAGTTCCCCGCCGCACTGGGTACAGGTGAGCATACTTGCCGAGGTTGTGGTCATGCCTAAATTATATCCGACACCTTGCCGGCGCGTACTCAAGAAAATATAAAAGACTGGACCGGCAGGCGCCAATCCAGTCTTTATCTTGCGCTTTTGTGACGAACGGCCTCAGGCAAAACAGGCTCAATTCCCCCACGTGGAACCCAGTCGTTTTTATGCCCTGCGCCGTCAGAACGGACCTTGCGGTCTCGTCGCGGAGCGGATCTCGAAAGCGGCTATCCCGCTTTGACGGAGATTTTTTGCGGTTTGGCAGCGCCCGCTTTGGGCAGGCGCAGCGTCAACACACCCAATTTCACACTCGCTTCGATGCCTTCCCGATTAATTTCGGAGGAGAGCGAGAAACTGCGCTCGAAATCGCCTTCGCCGTATTCGGCATACGCCAGGCTGTGGTTTTCGGGGTGCAGGAAAGCCGGGAAAGCCTTGATGGTCAGGATGTTCTTCTCCAGCACAATGTCCAGCGACTTCTCATCCACACCCGGCATGTCCATCAAAACCACCAGCTCGTTGGCGGTCTCATAGATATCGGTGCGCGGCGAATATACGCGGCGGTCGCGAATGCGTTCGGTGGTCTGCTCCGCCGGCAGGTTTTCCTGTTTCACTTCGATGGTTTTGGTCTGGTCAGTCATAATTTCACCTCCAGGCGCCGATCAGGCGTTTTTCACAGCAATCTTGCGCGGTCGATCAGCCTCAGCACGCGGCAGGGCGATGGTCAACACACCGTTTTCATACGATGCGTCCACTTTGTCCACATTCACCGGGAAAGCCAGTTGAATGCTGCGCGTGAACTTACCGTTCATGCGCTCGCGGCGGTGATAGCGCTCACCTTCCGCCAATTCGGGCAGCGCCCGTTCGCCGCTGATGGTCAGTACATCGTTCACCACGCTGATCTCAATCGCCGACGGGTCAATACCCGGAATTTCAGCCGTCACAATCTCGCCGTCCTCATTGGTCCAGGCATTCATCGCCGGGAAGACCGGGGTGACTCGCCCGCGGTCGGGAACAAACGCGCGCATCATCTGATCCAGATCACGTTGCATTCGACCTAATTCGTCCCAGGCATTCGGAATAGCATATCTACGTACGATCATTTTTACCTCCACATTGGTGTGAAAGAATTATTGGTTGGTTTATCCTTACGTTCGTAAGGATATCGCGCGTGTATTAGATGTTTGTCGGAGAAATATTGGAAGAATATAAGAAAACCGGTATGCTTAGGCCATGCTCAAACGCTATTACGACCGCAACACGCGCCTGTTCCTCTGGCTGGGCGGCAGCCGCAGCGCACTCACCATTCACCGCGCGTTGTGGGGACCGGGCGTGCGCACCCGGCAGGAAGCGCTGGCTTACGCCCACCACCTGCTCCTGGAGCAAATCCACGCTGCCGGGCTGGTCGAGCCGCGCCTGCTGGACCTGGGCTGCGGCGTAGGCGGCAGCTTGCTGTCTCTCCTGGCACAGCTGCCGGAAGGCAGCAGCGGCACCGGCGTAACGCTCAGCCCGGTGCAGGCTGACCTGGCCCGGCGCGCCGCTCGCGAGCGCGCAATGGAGCAGCGCGCCGCCTTCCTCGAAGCCGATTTTTTGTGCCTGCCTGCCCTTTCGCCCGTCGATTTTGCCTATGCCATCGAATCCTTTGTGCTGACCGCGCACCCGGCAGCCTTTTTCCAGCAGGCTGCCGGCGTCTTGCGTCTAGGAGGACAGCTGGTGGTGATCGATGACTTCCTGCTGCGCGAACCCACCACGTCCCGCGAAAGCAGCCTGCTGGCGGCATTTGTCCGGGGCTGGCATGCTCACGGCCTCAACACACCCCAGCAGGCTATCCGGTCCGCCGCACTGTCCGGCCTGACTCTTCTGCACGAGGCGGATCTGAGCACAATGGTGCGGGTCAATACGCTGCGTGACCGGGCAGTCAGCGCGGCAGTGGGATTGGGCCGGCTCTTGCAGTTGCGCGGACCGTATTGGGACAGCCTGTACGGCGGTGATGCGCTGCGCGCCTGCCTGGCCTCCGACCTGACCAGCTACCGCATGCTGGTTTTCGAAAAGTCTGTGTTACAATCCTCCCCGGAAAGTGACCCATGACAGACCTGATTGCTCTCATTCCCGCACACAACGAAGCGGCGCACATCCTCCAGGTGGTGCAGGGCGCGGCCCGGCATTTACCTGTCCTGGTGGTGGATGATGGTTCCAGCGATGACACCGCCGCCCTGGCAGCCCAGGCTGGCGCGCACGTCATCACGCAGCGGCCCAACCAGGGCAAAGGCGCCGCACTGAAAACCGGATTCCAATTTGCGCTGGACCAGAACTGCGCCGGGGTGATCACCCTGGATGCAGACGGTCAGCACGACCCCGCCGAAATTCCCTTTTTCCTGGCCGCCTATGAAAAACGCCATGCCGATCTGATCATCGGCGCGCGCGATTTTGCCCAGATGCCCTTCACGCGCCGCCTGGCCAACACCACCGGCAAAATCCTGTTTTCCTGGGCAGTCGGGCGCTCCATCCGCGACAACCAGTCCGGCTACCGGCTGATCTCCCGCCGCCTGATAGAAGCCTCGCTGCAAGCGCGGCATGGCGGCTTCGAATATGAAGTGGAGATGATCGTCATCGCCATCCAGCAAAACATGCCCATCGACTGGGTGACCATTCGCACCATTTACGGCGACGAAAAGAGTCACATCACGCCTGTGCAGCATGTTGCCCGTTTTATCAACCTGGCGCTAGAAACGCGCCGCCGCATGCGTTCACGCTGAGGGAACCCTTCCGATGAGCGACTCCTATATTGACGACTATTACCGCCTGGAGAAAGCGCCTGGTTCGCCTGAGGAGATCAAACAACGCCACGAATCCACCCGTCAGGGCTGGAACGA
>JACRAG010000258.1 GCA_016213455.1 Anaerolineae bacterium
AAAATCGGCGCTGCGTCCGGCGCTGCCCGGCGCGCGAGGCGTGGGTGAGGCGACGGTTCAGACGCTGGCGCAGGTGACTGCCACCACACGCAGCGGGTTTGAAGAAGCCATGGATGACGACTTTAATACCTCCGGCGGGTTGTCCAACCTGTTTGAACTGGTGCGGGCGATCAACCAGGCGCGCGCCGATGGCGCGACCGATGATGAGTTGAAGGCGTCCCAGGCTGCGCTGCGCGAACTGGCGGGTGTGCTGGGTCTGCGCCTGGTGACGGAGGATGACAAGCCGCAGGCTGCGGCACCGTTCATCGACCTGCTGTTGGAAGTGCGCGCTGAACTGCGCAAGCAGAAGCTGTGGGCCATGTCGGACCTGGTGCGCGACCGGTTGTCTGCGCTGGGTGTGGTGCTGGAAGACAGCAAAGAAGGCACCTCCTGGCGGTACCAGCAGTGAAAGAGTGGATCACCGGGCGAAATCCCGTTTATGAAGTGCTGCGCGCCAATCGCCGGCAGGTATACCGACTGCTGGTAGCTTCGGGCGCGGAAGAGAAAGGCCGCCTGGCAGACATTGTGCGCATGGCGGCGCAGGTGCGTGTGCCGGTTACCCGGGTGCAGCGCCATCAGCTGGATTCACTGGGCGAGAATGCCCAGGGCGTGGCGCTGGAAGTTTCGGGGTACCCCTACGCCGCCATTCAGGATGTGGTTGGCCTGGCGAAGAGCCGCGGAGAACCGCTGTTTGTGCTGGCGCTGGATTTAATCCAAAACCCGCAGAACTTGGGGACGCTGCTGCGTACTTCGGAGGCGGCAGGTGTGCACGGTGTGCTGCTGCCGCTGGCACGCGCTGCAGGGGTAACGCCGGCGGTGGTGCATGCCTCGGTTGGCGCAAGCGAACATTTGCTGGTGGCGCAGGCCAACCTGGCAACCGCACTAACCCAGTTGAAGCAGGATGCCGACGCCTGGGTGATCGGTATGGAAGGCTCGCCGGAAGCGCAACCGCTGGAACGCGTGCGCCTGGATGGCCCGCTGGTGCTGGTGGTAGGCAACGAAGGCGAGGGAATGCGTCCACTGGTGCGCAAGAACTGTGATTTGCTGGTGCGCCTGCCCATGTTTGGACAGATCGAGTCGCTCAATGCGGCGGTCGCCGGTTCGATTGTGCTGTACCGCGCGTTGGAAGCCCGCCTGGTAAAAGCGCAAAACCAATAAAAATGTTCAACGGATGCGGGCCTTGGGTCCCGGTCCGGTGATGAATTTTAATTAGAGGTAGTCGTTGAAAATCGATTGTCATGTACATTGCAGCGAGCGATCCGGCTGCGCCGTTTCTTCCGAGGAGGACATGGTGCAAGCCGCAATTGCCGCTGGTCTGGATGCGATGGTCTTTACCGACCATTTCAGCCTGGCAGATCAGGCTCGCCTGCGGGTTTTGAATGAGCGTTATGCGCCTTTTCGCATTTACGGCGGGATTGAAATCACCGCAGATGGGGAAGATTGGCTGGTATTGGGGCTCCAGAATCCTGAGCTGGAGCGTGAAGACTGGCGTTATCCCGCACTGCATCGCTATGTGCGCAGCCACGGTGGCTATATCATCCTCGCGCATCCCTTCCGCTACAGCCCGCGCATCAATGCGGATATTCAAAAATTCAAACCGGATGGGATTGAAGTCCGCTCGCGCAACACCCCCGCGAACCGCGAGAAAGAGATCACCACGCTGGCAGGGACGTTGGGACTGCGCCTGTTTGTCAACTCGGATGCTCACTCCGTGCGCGCAATTGGCGCGTATTACAACGAAATCGCGGTCAATTTGGACGGCGACCGCGGCTTGATTGATACGCTGCGCCTGCCGGTTCAGCCATCCCAGAAGGACTGATCGCTTAACCTCCCGTGATCAAAAGAGCGCCGCGCGGCGCTCTTTTTTTCGTGACTACATTTTTGGGCTGATGGGGATATAGATGAATGCCTCGGTTTTCCCGGCCTCGCTTCCCGCTGGATAGAATTCATAATCGGACGAGCCGCAGTCGTACTGATATCCTGAGGCTGGCAACCAGGTCTGGAAAATTTCCGCGTAGGTGGCTGCGATGGTGCTCATGCTGCAGGGAAATACCGCGAATGTCCCGGCGGGAATGGTGCGTTTGTGCAGACTCTCGTCGGGTTCATCCAGCCCGGATACCGCCATGCCAGCCAGGTATTCGGGCGTCTCCGGATCGCTGGTGCCAAACCATGCCCCGTAGTAGGCTTGATCGGTGCTGAAGGGTTTGATCTCTTCGTCATGCGGCATGTATTCGTTGGACCAGATCTCAGAATAGTTCAACTGGTCCGGTTTCCCCTGGTGGACCACCCCTACCAACTGGATGGCTTGCATCTCGACAATTTTTGGTTCCATATCCGCTCCCTTTTTAATGAACGATTGTGTTTAATTATTATAGAACATTTTTTCTATACAACAAGTGTTTTTTGATTTTTCAGTCTGGCTTTCTCAAAGTCAACCCCACCCCTGACCCCGCCCCAGTCTTGGGGCGGGTGAAACGCCAAAAACAGTGTTCATGGTGTGCGCCCGAACCCCATGTACCC
>JACRAG010000261.1 GCA_016213455.1 Anaerolineae bacterium
ATACTCAGGCGCGCCGCCTGGAGCGTCTGCTGGATCACTGCCGCGAGCATGTACCCTATTATGCAGCGCTGATCAAACAACACGGCGACGGGTACAAGCAGGACCCCTTCGCGTACCTGCGCGAATTTCCCATTTTGACCAAGACCGAACTGCAGACCCGCCATGATGAACTGTGCAGCGACGATCTTGCCTCGCGGCGCTGGTATTACAACACTTCGGGCGGTTCCACCGGCGTTCCAGCTCGCTTCATTCAGGATGCCACCTATGCCGCCGAAACGGGGGCAGCCAAGCATCTTTTTTCATTGTTTGCCGGGCGGGAAGTGTGCGAACCGGAAGTGTACATCTGGGGCTCGGAACGCGACATCCAACGCGGTGGGGAAAGTTTGCCGGTGCGCGCGATGAACTGGCTGACGGACAGCACCTTTTTCAATGCTTACCGTATGTCGCCGCAGGCGATGCGCGCTTTTGTGGAGCGCATCAACCGTAAGCCACCGCGCCTGATCATCGGTTATGTTGAAGCGCTTTTTGGTCTGTCATCCTTTATTCTCAGGGAAAAAATTCAGGTGCGCCCGCAGCATGCGGTCATGTCCAGCGCCGGGACGCTTTTCCCCTTCATGCGGGAACGCATTGAGCGGGCGTTTGGCTGCAGGGTCTTCGATCGCTACGGCTCGCGGGAGGTGGGCGATGTGGCGTGTGAGCGCGCCGATCAGTCCGGATTGTGGTGCGCGCCGTGGACCAATTATCTGGAAGTGGTGGATCGTCAAGGCCAGACTCTGCCGCCTGGCGCGTGTGGCAATTTCCTGATCACCAGTCTGTGCAATTTCGCCATGCCGCTGCTGCGCTACCAGATTGGCGATGCAGGCGCCCTGTCGCCGGCGTCCTCGGGTCAACCCTGGCAGGTCATCCAGACCATCTCCGGGCGATTAACGGAAATGTTCATGCTGCAAGATGGAACCCTGGTCGACATTGGCTATTTCAGCACGCTGCTATATTTCAAGGATTGGATTGAGCGTTACCAGATCGTACAGAAAAGTTACACCGAAATCGTATACCGCATCGTGGCGAAGGATCCTGCAGATCATTCCTCGGAGATGAAGCATGTCGTGGAAGAAGCGCGCCGCCTGTTGGGGCCGGATGGCGTGGTGGGTTTTGAAATTGTGGATGACATTCCGCTGCTGCCTTCGGGAAAATTTGCTTTTGCCATTTCGGAAGTCAACGCGCTGCCGGAGTTAACTGCCGCAGTGCGCGGGCTGCCTGTGGAGCAATGACATGGCTCAACCCTTACGCTTTCCTGTTCGTCGTTTTTCCTGGCTGGCCGTTTTGCTGGCGCTGCTGGTTTGCGCGGGTGCGGCGCTTTCCGGGCTGGTTAGCCGGTCCGATTATGCTCCCCTGGCGGCAGCTGCGGCTGCCGCGGCTTTGGGGTTGGCGGTGCTTTTTGTGCGTCGGCCGGTGTGGGGCGTTTATTTTGCACTGGTGGTGATTTTTCTGCCGTTGGGGCTGCTGCCGCTCACCTGGCATTCGCTGCTCAATCGGGCGGTGACGGTGGGCGCGGTGGGCGCCTGGCTGGCAAATAGCGCCTTCACCCGGCGCAAATTGAGCCTGCCCCCACCCGCCTTGTGGATGCTGGCTTTCATCATCTGGTCTGCGCTCAGCCTGGCCTGGACGGTGGATATGCCGGAAAGCCAGGAGAACCTGCAGGTTTATATTCTGCGCTGTGCCTTGTTCCTGCTGACGCTGGTCAACCTGGTTAAAGAGCCGGGCAGTCTGCGCGGCCTGATGCGGGTGCTGGCGTTGAATGGCTGGATCCTGATGGTGGCTTTTGCCGGCACGGTTTTGACCCAGGGTTATACCTTCGGCGACCGCCTGAAAATCCTGTCGATGAATGAAAACGAGGCGGCGGTCAATGCGCTGGTGTTCATGCTGGGGATCTTGTGGCTGGCGGACCAGCAGCCCGGGCAGGCGGCGTGGCGGCGCGCGCTGGCGGGCGTGCCTTACCTGGCGTTGTGCATGGCTTTGATCGCCATGAGCGGATCGCGCGGCGCGCTGATCTCACTGGCGGTGACGCTGGCGGTGTTGTTTCTCTTTCGCAACACGCGTCACTGGGCCTGGTTGGGCGGCGGCCTGGCTCTGGCTGGCGCGCTGGCTCTGCCACAGGTGTTGACCACCCTGGTCACGCGCTTTCTGCAGCCGGAAGGGGGGCTGCTGCTCAACGGGCGTGAGGTGTTATGGCCGGCTGCCTGGCGGGTGATCCTGGATCATTTTTGGACAGGTGTGGGCATTGGCGCCGGGCCGGCGGCGATTGAAACCCAGGTACGCGGCATGGTCGGCGTGCTGTTGGGTTATACCTCGCCGGCGCATAATCCTGTGCTGGCTATCTGGGCCGATACCGGCCTGATTGGCCTGCTGCTCTTTCTGAGCGTTCCCGCCTCGGTCCTGTGGATCTTCTTGCGCGCCTGGCGCGCTGGAAAAACCGGGAGCGGGGTTCCACTGGCGGCGGCGGTCGCAGCCGGGTATGCGTTTTCTTGGATCAAGGGCGGTGGGGTGGAATCCGAACTGACCTATTTTCTACTCCTGGGCTTGCTGCTGGTGATTGCTCAGGTGGATGATGCGCTGGATGGCGGTGAGGGATCGCAACCATGAAGATGGATGGACAGCCGGTTTCCCGAATCCTGATGGTGATCGACAACCTGTCCACCGGTGGGGCGCAGCGCCAGATGGTCAACCTGGCGGTGGGGCTCAAGGTGCGCGGTTACCAGCCGGCGATCTTTTGTTACGCGCCGGGAGAATGGCTGGCCGAACCGCTGATCAAAGCCGGCATCCCCATTCACCGCCACATGAAAAACAGCCGGTATTCCACAGATGTGGTTTTTGCGCTGAGCAACCTGGTGAAAGCGCAAAAATTCGACCTGCTGATATCCTTCATGACCACGCCCAATACTTACGCGCTGCTTGCCTCGCTGTTGAGCCTGCCTAAGCGTCCCAGAGTCATCGTCTCCGAGCGTTTCACCGACCTGCCGGGGCAGGTCAGCCGGCTGGAACGGTTGGCGCGCAGCCTGTATCGTTTCTCGGATGCGGTGGTGACCAACGCGCATCACCAGCAGCGCTGGTTGACGCAGCATGTGCCCGGGTTGAATGGGCGGCTATTGACGATCTATAACGGATATGACCTGGCAACCTTTCGCCCGGCAGCCAATGAGCCGGACAACCACCCCTTGCGCCTGCTGGCGATCGCCAGCGTCTCGCGTTACAAGAATGGTTTATGCCTGGTGGAGGCGCTAGGTATTCTGCGCGAACAATATGGGCTGTATCCGACTGTGGATTGGATTGGACAGCGCGTGTTGTCCGGCGATCGCCTGGTCTATCTGGGTGAAATGGATCGCGCCATTCAAAGCCACGGGCTGCTTGGTCAGTGGCGCTGGCTGGATCAACGCCTGGATATTGTCGATCAACTGCAAAGCCATGACGTGTTGGTGCACCCTTCCTATGGCGAGGGGCTCCCCAACGTGGTGTGTGAGGCGCTGGCGTGCGCCCGCCCGGTCATTCTCAGCAATGTGCTCGACCACCCGCTGCTGGTGCAGGATGGCGTGAGCGGGATGCTCTTCGATCCGCAGAATCCAACTGACCTGGCCGAGAAAATTGCGCAATTTGCAGCGCTGCCGGTGGATGAACGGGCGCGCATGGGAAGGCAGGGACGCGCCTTTGCGGAAGCCAACCTTTCGCAGGAGCGATTTGTGGACGAATATGAACGCTTGATGACCCAGATCCGCATGAGGAAAAACAGATGATCTTGCGCTGGCTGGCTGCGTGTGTAATTCTTGGGCGGCGCGTGCTGCGGCGAGTGTGGATGCTGCTGCTGCGTCCGGCGTTTGGCGCGCACGGGCGGCATTTCATCTTTGACCCTGCCGGGCACTATAACTATGCCAATATTTTCGTGGGCGACGATGTGTCCATCGGCGCGGGGGCGACCTGGATGGCGACGGAAAGCCGCATCCATGTGGGAAGCAAAGTCATGTTTGGCCCCAATACCACCCTGGTGGCAGGCAATCACAACACGGGCGTGGTGGGGCAATACCTGTACGATGTGCATGAAAAACGCCCCGGCGACGACGTGGATATCATCATCGAAGAAGATGTGTGGGTGGGCGCCTGTGCGACCATTTTAAAAGGTGTGCACATTGGCAGGGGGGCGGTGGTGGCTGCGGGGGCGCTGGTCAACCGGGATGTGCCGGCTTACTGCGTGGTGGGCGGCGTTCCGGCGCGCGTGTTGAGCTTGCGCTTCGCGGCTTTTGACCAGATGCTCTTCCATGAGCAAATGCTTTACCCCCCAGAAAGGCGCTTGAGCGCCGAGGATCTGCGCCAATCGCTGGAGGCGGCTCGTGGAAACTGAACTGCCGCGCGTTCTGCTGGCAGGCTGTTTGCCGCCGCCGGTGGGCGGGATGACGGTGTACTTCCAGACGCTGTTGAAATCTTCCTTGCCGCAGCAGGTGAACCTGCAATTTGTCGCCACCAGCCGCGCCGGGCGTCCCCTGACGGCGGCGGGGCGGGCAACGGCAGCCAATGGATGGGCTGCGTTGGGGGATGTGGCCCGTTTTGTGAATGCTGTGCGGCGTTTCCGCCCACAGGTTTGTCACATTGGCAGCGCATTTGGCGTGTCTTTCCTAAAACATGGCGTGTGCGTGTTGCTGTCGAAGAGGTTGGGCTGCCGGGTGGTGCTGCAGCCTCACTGCAGCCTGGCGGCGTTGATCGGGCGCGGCGGACGGGCAAGCCGGGCTTACCAGGGTTGGATTTTCCGCAACTGTGACCGCGTGCTGGCGCTTTCTCATGAATGGCAAAGATTACCGGCGCGCTTTCCGGGCGTGCGTGTGCAGGTCATCCCGAATGGCATCGATTTGCGCGAGTTTGAGATGGCAGCCCACCAGCGCTGCGCTGCGGAACCGGAGAACCCGGTGCGTTTTTTATACCTGGGTTACCTGGGCCAGGCCAAGGGTACCTATGATTTGCTCGCAGCCGCGGCGCTGCTGAAACAAACCGGGTGCGGATTTTCGCTGGACCTGGTGGGTGAGGAACTGGCGGCCGGTGACCATGTACGTGTGCAGGCGCAGATTGAAAATGAAGGATTGCAGGGGGTGGTACGCATGTTTTCCGGGACATTTGGCGCGGACAAGCTGGCATTTTTCCAGCAAGAGGATGCGTTTGTCTATCCGTCCTACCACGAAGGACTGCCGGTGGCGGTAATGGAGGCGTTGGGCAGTGAGCTGCAGGTGATTGCCAGCCGGGTGGGCGGGCTGCCGGATCTGGTGGAACCGGGTGTGAATGGACTGTTGGTGCTTCCGGGTGATCCGGCTGGATTGGCAGATGCCATGCGGCAGCTGTGCGAAAACCCGCGAAAGCTGCGCGCAATGGGCGAGCAAAGCAGCCGCCTGGCGCATGCTTGTTATAACATCGATCAGCATGTGAGCTGCCTGGTCGGTGTTTACCGCAACCTGATCAGAGAGGCGGCACTTTCATGATTGATCAGGCGTTGGATACCCCCTGGAAAGTGGGCACGGAGCTGCGCCGGTGGTTGAGTTATCCAACCGTGCGCCTGTTGTTCGCCTGGAACGGCATTCCCTGGGGCCGCGGCTGGCGCATGTACGGCGCACCGGTGATCCAAAAACACCGTAAGGCCTGCATCCGCTTGGGCGATGACCTACAGCTGCGTTCCACCCTGGGCTCCAATCCGTTGGGCGTGACCCACCCGGTCATCCTGGCAGTGTGGCGCGCGGATGCGCTGCTGGAGATTGGGGGTGGTTTTGCCATGAGCGGTGGGGTGTTGTGCGCGCTCTCTCACATCAGCATTGGCTGCCGGGTCAATATCGGGGCCAACAGCAGCGTGGTGGACAGCGACTTTCACCCCCTCTCGGCAGGCGGGAGACAGTCAGACCCGCAAGGTGGAGAAACTGCGCCGGTGATCATCGAAGATGATGTGTTTATTGGTATGAATTGCCTGGTGCTCAAGGGGGTTACCATCGGCTGTGGCAGTGTGATTGGCGCAGGCAGTGTTGTGACACACAGTATTCCCGCGGGGGTGGTGGCAGCCGGAAATCCGGCGCGCGTGATCAAGGAGCTGTGATGAAAGTTCTTATCCTGGCGCTGTGTTATGCGCCTGAGGAAGTGTCCGCAGCGGTATTAATCACCGAGCTGGCGAACGACCTGCGTGACGCGGGCCACACCGTCCAGGTGGTGACCACACCGCCCAATTATCCTTATGGGCGTGTGTTTGCCGGTTACCGCAACCGGCTGCTGCACGCCGAAGTGCTGGATGGGGTGCAGGTGTACCGCACCGGCACCATCCTGTCGCCGCGCCGTACGGTGCTGCTGCGCGCGCTGCGCGACCTGTCCTTCAGTATTTCAGCTATTTGGGGCTGCCTGGCAGCCGGTCGTCCGGATGTGATGGTGTGTTTTTCGCCGCCGTTGCCGCTGGGGCTGAGTGCCTGGTTGTTGAGCAGCCTGTGGCATGTACCCTGGATTTTGCAGATCAACGACCTGTATCCCGAAGCAGTCAAAGCCTCCGGTTTGCTGCAGGGCGATTCCTGGAAGCCGCCCATGGAAGCCATGGCGCGGTTTCAGTACAAACGCGCATCGCGCATTTCGGTCATCGCTTCGGCGTTTCGTGATACGTTGCTGGGTCAGGGTGTGCCCGAAGAAAAAATCACCCTCATCCCGGTCTGGGCTGATCCGCAGGCGGTTCTGCCGCAGCCGCGCAAGAACGGCTTTCGGGCTGAGATGGGTCTGGGTGATGATTTTGTGGTTTTATACGCGGGTAATTTGGGAATGACCTCCTGCCTGGAGGATTTGATTGAGGCTGCGGGGCTGCTTCGAGAACATGCGCACATCCGGTTTGTGCTGGTGGGGGAGGGCGCGCGCAAAGCGGACCTGCAGCAGCAAGCTGCAGGCCTGGAGAATGTGCTCTTCTTACCCTACCAACCACGCGCCCAATATGCGGAAATGCTGGCGGCTGCCGACATGGGGGTGGTGACAATCAATTCTGCCTCGGCCTGTTCTTCGCTGCCCAGCAAGTTGTTCAATATCCTGGCGTCGGCGCGTCCGGTGCTGGGGATTGCCCCGGATGATTGCGAGGTAACGCAGCTGGTCCAGAAGTTCGATTGTGGAGTCAGCGTGCCGCCGGGAAATGCGGATCGCCTCGCAAACGTGATCCTGGAATGCAGCCGCCAGCCTTCAGACCTGGAGGCAATGGGTGCACGCGGGCGGGCTGCGTTGGAAAAGCATTATTCGCGTTGTTACTGCACGGCGGAATATGAACGCATGCTGGTGGAGGTGAGCAAGCGATGAATGCGGAAGTCTTCGCTGAATGGTTGAAACGTCAGGGGCTGCGAGTCGAAAAAACGCCATCGAGCTGGTGGTACCAGGCGGGTCCGCGGACCTGGCAGGCTTTTCCATTCCACCGTATCCTCACGCCGAAGCCGGGAGAAGTGGAAGGCTTTCTGCGGCGGGTGGGCGGCATTGCCCTGCGCTGCTCGGTGCCCTTGAGTTGGCCGCACGGCGCGGTCAGTTATCACGTGATATGTGATGATTTGGGGTACTGCCTGGAGAGCCTGGACCGTCGCACCCGCCAGAATGTGCGCGCCGGTCTGCAAAAGTGCCAGGTGGATCAGATCTCCTTTCAACGCCTTGCTGAGGAGGGTTGGGAATTGGAAACGGAGACGGCGCAGCGGCAGGGGCGAGGATTGCCGTACGACCGGGCTGGCTGGGACCGGCGTATCCTGGCTGCCGAGGGGCTGCCCGGTTTTGAGGCCTGGGCGGCGTTGGTGGACGGTAGGCTGGCAGCCACCATTCTGGCCTGCGAAAGCGATCAGACCGGGGAGTTGATCATGCAGCAGTGCCGCCAGGAATTTCTGGATGCGCGCGTCAACCACGCATTATGTTACATGGTGACCTGCGCCATGCTGGAACGCGGCTTGCGGCAGGTGTTCTACACCCTGCAATCGTTGGATGCGCCGCCCAGCGTGGATGAGTTTAAGTTTCGCATGGGGTATCGTGCGGTGGCGCTGCGGCAATGGGTGGCTGTGTCGCCGTGGGCCAGGCCATTGATGGGACGTTCGGCGCTGGCCGGCGTGCAGTGGCTGGAAAGGCGTTTCCCAGCCAACCCACGACTGCCAAAAATGGAAGGGTTGATCCGCTTCTATCAGCAGGGGAGGCAAACGCTGGAGAACCAGGATTGGCCGGCTTGTTTACAGGAGGCGCGGGCAACCGCGGGAACGAAATGAATGAAACCTCCCCGGAACAAATGGATCGAGTCCAAGGCTGCCAGATGTCGGGGCTGGAGCGCATCGCGGAAGGTAAAGCCGCACCGTCCACCGTGTCATTATGGGTGCGTTTTAAACGAACATTGGCGATGCCCTGGAACCGGCGGGTGAAACCCTGGCTGAAACGCATAGAACGACGCATGGGTGTGGCAAAAGCTGCGCCTGCCCGTCCGGCGAGTACGCCCTTACAGGCGGGAGATTGGGTGATGGTCAAGCCTTATGAGCAGATAAAAGAAGGCCTGGACCATTGGAACGAAGTGCGCGGCTGCGCCTTTTTGGAAGGCATGCGCGCATACTGCGGCACCCGCCAGCGCGTTTATCAACGTGTGGAGCGCTTTTTGGATGAGCGCGACTATCGAGTGAAAACCGGGCGCGGGATTATCTTGCTGGAAGGTTCATTTTGTAAAGGCACGCCGGTGTTTGGCCGCTG
>JACRAG010000259.1 GCA_016213455.1 Anaerolineae bacterium
GGCGGCTTGATGTTTTTCATCGTTTATGTATTACATGACGAACAAAAGCTCTCTGAAGTGTTATCGGCCTGGGATGAGGCAGGCGTGGGCGGTGTGACGGTGCTGGCATCCACCGGGCTGGGCCGGATCACCCACGACAAGGCTCTGCGCGAGGACATGCCTTTGATCCCCAGCCTGGCTGATCTTGTGGATGAGCATGACAGCCTGCTTAACCGCACGCTCTTCACGATTGTGGATGGGCAGGAATTGGTGGACCGGGTGGTGAAAGCCACGGAAGATGTGGTGGGTCCGCTGTCCGATCACAACACGGGCATCCTGGCTGTGCTGCCCGTGGCCCAGGTGTATGGTTATCGTTCCAAGATGGATTACCGGGATTTGTCCTGACAACTATATGAAAATATTGACAGTGGATATCGGAACAGGCACGCAGGATATCATCCTGTTTGATGCGCGCCTGGATATTGAAAACGCTTACAAATTAATCCTGCCCTCGCCCACCATGATGGTGCGTGAGCGCATCCGCCGGGCGACTTCGCGAGGAGCGAGCATTGCCCTGCAGGGTGTGATGATGGGCGGCGGGCCATCGGGCTGGGCGGTGGAAGATCATCTGAAAGCGGGCTTGCGGGTGTATGCAACGCCGGACGCGGCGCGCACGCTCAATGACGACCTGCAGGCGGTGGCTGATCTGGGGGTTGTATTGATATCGGATGATGAGGTAGGTCACCTGCCGCAGGAAGTGGAGCGGGTGGCTTTCCGAGATTTTGATTTTCAGGCGATAGAACGCGCTTTTGCCGAATTTGGGGTTGGGATGGACGACCTGGCTGCGGCTGCTGTGGCGGTTTTCGACCACGGCGCAGCGCCGGTGGATGTGTCGGACCGCCAGTTCCGCTTCGATTACCTGGATGAGCGCATCCGGGCAGAAAACCGCTTGAGCGCCTTTGCTTATCCGGCGCAGGAAATCCCCGCGATCATGACGCGCCTGCAGGCAGTGGCGATCTCGGCGCGCGGTGTGGACGCCCCGCTGGTGGTGATGGATACAGCGCCAGCCGCGGTGCTGGGAGCGCGTTTTGATCCCCTGGTCGAGGCGCTGCCCCAGTCGATCATCGCCAATGTGGGCAATTTCCACACCCTGGCATTTCGCCTGGGACCCGGTGGAATCGAAGGCGTGTTTGAGCACCACACCGGCCTGCTGGACCGGCTCCGGTTGGAGGCCTTGCTTGTGGCGCTGGCTGACGGCAGCCTGACGCATGAAGAAGTGTTTGGCGGTCATGGGCATGGGGCGCTGGTGTATGGACAGGATGGTTTGGATCTGCGGGAAGGCGGCACCCGGCTGGTGGTCACCGGTCCGCGGCGAGCCATGCTCTCGCAGTCGGAACTGCGCCCCTATTTTGCTGCACCGTTTGGCGACATGATGGCGGCGGGCTGCTTTGGCCTGCTTTCTGCAACGGCAGATTGCCTGCCGGAGTTGCGTGAGCCGATCCAAAATGCGCTGCAGCGGCGCGGTGACAGCGGTACACCCCCCTGGGAAGTGCGATGATTCCGGTGCTGACCATGTTGAGCGGCCTGATCGGCGGGCTGGCGTTTCAACGCTGGTTAACTGCGGCGCCCGAAAAGAGCGCCCGGCTGGGCTGGCTTACTGCCCTGATCGGCGCAGCTTCAGCGATTCTGGTGGCACTGACGCTCTCCGGGTGGAACCTGGTGCTTGGGTCGGCGGCGTGGCTGGCAGGATTCATCGCCGCGTACTGGGCCGCCAACGAGGCGTATCTAAACCAGGAAGAAAACCGGGTGCTGCCCGCGCTGGCGCCGGATGAAAGCGCGCAGCAGAATGCGCGCCTGGCGGTGATTTACTTTACGCACGGCGAACCGCCGGCGTATGATCCTTTTCCCTGGCTGGAAACATTCCGCGAGCTGGACGAACTGCGTGCACCGTTCATTCCCCGGGCGCTGCGATCCTTCTTTTTCCGCGCCCTGCGTGAGGAATACCGGAAAATCGGCCGCAGCCCGCACAACGCGATCCATGCGCGCATCTTTGACGCGCTGACACAGCGCTTGCAGGGCAAGCTGCCGGGCGGGACGTTGGTGGCGCAAGCCTTTCTGGACACCAATCCCCGACCGGATGAACAGGCAGTGATTGCGGTCAACCGCGGCGCAAAGCGGATATTGCTGGTGCCGGTCTTCCTGACCGAATCCAGTCACACCCAGGCCGGGTTGGAAATGGTCACAGAATTGGGATTGAGTAAACTCGGCGTGCAGGTGGCTATGAGCCAGCCGTTGTGGAACGATCCCTCCTTGCGGCAGTTATACGGCGCGCGCGCCGCGCAGCATGTTGCGCCGGAAGCACGCGCCAGGACGGGCATGCTGCTGGTGGCGCATGGGCAGCCTGATTCATGGGATGCGGTGTTCCCGCTGCAAACTGTGCAGGAACGCCAGTTTTGTGATGCCTTGAGGCAGGGTTTCATTGATGAAGGGTATGACCCGGCGCTGGTGGAAATGGCCTGGATGGAGTTCAAAAATCCACGCCCGGGCGAGGCGGCTCGAAAACTGGCGGCGCGCGGCGCCGAAACCATCCTGCTCATCCCGGCTTCGATGAGCGCTAAGTCCATCCACAGCCAGGTGCAGATCCCCGAACTGGTGGAGAAGGCGCATTTGCCCGCTTCAGTCCGGGTGATCAACCTGGGCGCATGGGATGAAGATGCGCATCTCCTGGATGCGCTGGAAAACGCCATAACCAGTAATGATATAATTTTCGATGGTGAGCACAGAGCTGGGGGATAGCTCCTTATTACAAGCAGGAAAAAGGCATGAAAATTGTTTTATTGGGCACAAACGGCTGGTTTGACACAGCAACCGGTAACACACCCTGTATCCTCGTTCAGGCAGAGACCTTTGACCTGATCTTTGACGCCGGGTACGGCATGACCAAGGTTGACCGGTACATCGACGGCAGCAAACCGGTTTACCTGTTGATCAGCCATTTTCATCTCGATCATTTGATCGGCCTGCACACCCTTCCCAAGCACAAATTCCAGAAGGGGCTGCATATCATCGGACAGCCGGGCACCCATGCCGCGCTGGAAGGGTTGATGAGTCCGGTCTATTCGATTCCATTGGACACATTACCTTTTCCGGTGGATGTGGCGGAAGTCAACGGCAGCGTGCCAAACGGTCTGCCATTTCAGTTGACCGCGCTTCCGCTGATTCACAGCGGTCCATGCATGGGGTTCCGTGTCGAATGTGAAAACAAGGTGATCACCTACTGCACGGATACGGGCGAATGCGAAAATGCGGTCATTCTGGCGCGTGGAGCCGACCTGTTTCTGACGGAATGTTCGTTGAAACCTGGTGTCGCGCCTTCGCCGAATTGGCCGCACCTCAGCCCGGACCTGGCTGCCAAAATGGCTGTGGATGCCGGCGCAAAGAAACTGGTGCTGGTTCATTTTGACCCCACCCAATACCCAAGCTTATCCATGCGCAGCGAGGCGGAAACGCGCGCTCGATCCATTTTTGCTGACAGCGTGGCAGGGCTGGATGGGATGGAGTTCTACCTGGCATGACATCCTTTGGCGTGGATACCGGCGTCGTTTCCGGACAGCGCTCAGGCTGGAGCCTGATTCGCAAACTGGGCGAGGGCGATGCCGGCGAGGTCTATCTGGTGGAATCGCTGGTGGACAACCGCACGGCGATCCTGAAGCGGCCGGTGCGCACGGTGTTCACCGGCGAAGTACGCCGCCAGGCTGACCAGATTCGCACCGAAGGGCGCATTTTGAAAGCCCTGGAAGATATTCTGGGCAAGCTGCCGGATGCGCGCATTTCCACCCCTCCCTTGCTCGATCAAAGCAAACCAGGCTCCGAATTCGGCGACCGCTTCTTCATTGTGTTGGGTCGGGCGGCAGGTTTTGACCTGAGTACGCTGGCGCGGATTGCGCGCATGGGCATTAATGGCGATCAGCTGCCTGAATGCAGCCCGGTTGAGCAGGCTTTCCTTGAAGAGCTGGCCCGCCAGGCGCGAATGCCCGAGCGGGTTTTGCTGGCATGCCTGTCGGCAGTGCTGACGGTGCTGGAAGCAGCGCATGCCACGCCGGTGGATACCGGCACGGGCGAAGCAGCCGGGATCATTTGGAACGATGTGAAAGCAGATCACCTGTTTTGGGACCCCACCCAATCCGGCGTGACGGTGATCGACTGGGGCAATGGACGCTTTCTGCAAGAAGGCGGTGTCAGCCGCGATATGCGCCATACGGCAGCGGGTGACCGGCGCCAGTTTCTGGACGAAATGGGCCGGTTGCTGGCCCAGGCAGCGCCTGAACTGCGCGAACGCCTGGAATGGCCCGAACAGGGTCATATTTATGAGGATGTGACTCCCACGGTCATGGCGCTGCGCAAGCGCATCGACGCGGCACTAGCCCAGGCCAATCACGCCTTGCAGGAAGCGCGTACCCGGGAAGAGGAATTGCTTCAACCCGCACTGGAAAGCGGGTTGGACCTGGCTGGATTGGAAGCTGTGCATCGCACGATCGTTTCCATGGGCGAGATTCCAGATTATGCCGGCGCACTGCGCATGATCTCCCGCTCGGCTTCCAACCTGGCGGCAGCCGGTGACATGGGCGGCGTGCGCGAGTTGAGTTCGTGGGCTGCCGTATTGCCCGGCGCACAGGTGGAGTCGCTGGCGCTGCTGGCGCGCCTGATCAGTGTGGCGGCGCGCGAGAAGGGCGAAGCCTAC
>JACRAG010000260.1 GCA_016213455.1 Anaerolineae bacterium
AATTCCTGACTAATTATTAATCGACTGCGAAGAAAGCGACGGGTAGGGGCTGGGAATTTCGATGTTCATCTCCAACCCGCCGTTCCTGGCCGATTCCACATGCATGCTTCCGCCGAGCAGGGAAACCCGTTCGCTGATGCCGACCAGGCCGAAGTGCTTTTCTTCGGATAGGGCTGCCAGGTTTATTGGAGCGTTAATCCCCAGGCCATTGTCTTTGAGGCGCACCACCAGGCTCGCGGTTGGCGTGCGCAGCAGGGTCACCTTTACTTTGGAGGCTTTGGCATGTTTGCGCACATTGCTCAAGCCTTCCTGAATAATGCGAAAAACCGAAAGTTCAATCGTTTCCGGCAGGCGGCCCAGATCCGGATCGATATCCAGCTGCACCTGAATGCCATTTTGCTTGGACCACTGATGCGCCAGGGAGCGAATTGCCGCCGAGAGGCCATGGCTGTCGATGGTGGGCGGGCGCAGGTCGCTGCACAGCTGGCGCAGGGCGCCAACCACTTCGCGGATGCCTTCGCGGATCTTGCCCAAGGCGAGTCGCTGTTGTCCGTCGGCGGTTTCTTCCTCCGCTTCCTCCAGTTGATAGTTGAAGCTGAGCAGGTCCTGGATGACCTGATCATGCAGGTCGCGCGCCAGGCTCTTGCGCTCGGCTTCGCGTTCGGTCATCAGGCGGCGGTTGGCTTCCTGTAGAGCCAGGTTCAAACGGTCCAGGGCTTTCACCTGGTCGCGCAGGCGTTCGATCAACTGGCGGTTCAACGAATCGGATGCCTCGAGGGATTGGCGCAGCGCCATCTGCGCACGGCGAAGCTCTTCGGCCTGCTGTTGGGCGGTGTAGTAATTTTCAAAAGCCCAGATCACCGGGGTGACTTGATCCTGGCGGTTTGAGCCAACAATCAATTCGACGACTTCACGCGGCGTAGTCTCGTCAGTCTGTTTCAAGGCGAGCTGACTGCCCTGGTAGAGAACCAGAATGCGGTCGGTCACGGAAAAGATGTGTTTGAGATCGTCGCTGGAGATGATCACCGCGGCGCCCTGCTCGGCCAATTCTTTGATGCGCGCCAGCAATTTTTGCTGGCGTGGAAAACTGAGGGGGGCGAGTGGATCGTCAAACAACAGCAGCTTGGAGGGCCGGCAGAGCGCGCGCGCCAGGGCAATGATTTGCTTTTGTTCGATGGAGAGATTGGCTGTGCGCTCGGAAATCAGCTCCGGCGGCACATCAAAGGCTTCGAAAAGCTCACGCGTATAGTGGTACATAGAAAGGTCGTCCGGCCAGACCGGCACCCAGCGTGGCTTGCGGTGTTCGCGCCCAAGGAAAATGTTCTGCAGTACATTCAGATTCTCTGCCAGGTGGGGATGTTGATACACGGTCTCGATCCCCAGGCGCTGTGCAATTTTTGGGGTTCGCAGCACCACGCGCTTGCCCGACAGGATGATTTCGCCGCTGGTAGGGGGATATACACCGCTGAGTAGTTGAAACAGGGTGGTCTTTCCCGATCCGCGCTGGCCCACCACGCCCAGCACCTCACCGGGATTGAGGGTGAAGTTCACCTCACTCACGGCGGCGACCGCGCCGAATTTTTTGGTCAGGTTGTGGACGGAAAGCAGTTTCATGTGTACCTGACATTCATTATACAGTTGGTGTCAGGGGTGGGTAAAGTCGGATGGCAGGGTTTTGCAAAGATCAACGAGGGACTGCTTTGTCTCTCGTTGATCTTTTTTCTTTTTGCTGAATATGTTTCTTGGTGGTTATTGATCCTTGCTGTAATCGATCTTTCCTTCATCCTGGGGTGATAGGGATGTCAATGTAGCCGATACAGAAATATCATCTAGAATGAAATTGGAGGCGAGGGTTCCATCTACATAGACCTCGAAAGTCAATGTGACGGTTTTGCCCATGTATTGAGAAAGATCGATGGTTTCCATCTTCCACGAGTTGGTGTTTTTGTTTTTGCAAAGATCATATTGCTTGATTACTTTTCCATTAACAGATAACCAAGCAAAATCATAATTGCAAACATCATCTGACGAGATGAAATACCAGTATTTCAGATAACGAACACCTGTCAGGTTTATGTTCTGTTGTACCAATCGGGTGTATTCATTAATGCCTTGACCCATCCAGGCAGCCCAGGAGCCACCGTGTGGAGTGATGGCGCCAGGCAAAGACTGTTGCAGCAGGTTTTTATTGCTTGATGAATAATCTATCCAATCCCCATTGTATCCTGCTTCGAAATTCCCATTTCGGATGATACTGGTTGAACTCCCTTGAGATTGTACCGAGGGGATGAAGACCCGATTGGGGTTGTATTCCAATGTGGCTGTCGAATTGGGTTTGCAGCCGGAATCGATATTGGTCATCGAAACGAAACTTTTCAACCCATTGTAGAAAAGACTATCCGGCCATGAAGATTGGCTAAAAGCAGTGTTCCCATAACTTCCTGGGTAAGGATCCCCGGCATCGCCCCTATTAGAACCAGTCCTTAAGTCATCGTAACCATCTGCTTGTACCAGTTTGACCAATGGCATTTTGTCGCTGGCATTGGCATAATTGTCCTCCATTGCCCTTTCATTAACATGCCAGACCAATAGGCCGCATCCTGGCAAACCCTCATCGAATCCAGATTGCTGGCGGTTTTCGACCAGGAAATATTCGCCCGAACCAGAATGATTGGTGAAATCCCAATCCACGCCGCCTGGATTGGACCCGAACAGGAATGCGGAAGGGTTGGTATCTGCCTGGGGGATGGGGTGATCGGTCAACACCCCATTGACCGGGGTTGGCATGATCCAGCCCTGGTACCATTTAAGGAAGGCATCCGGCAGCGCGGGGACGTCGCCATCATAGGAATAGAGGACGGTATTCCAGCTCCCGCTGCCCATGATCGACCAGCTGCCTACGCCTTCGGATGAACCGTCCACATCGTAAAGATCGGGCCAATCAATATCGTGACCCAATTCGTGCACCATGATGCCGATGCTGGCGATATGGTCGCTGTGAGTCTCGCCAAACATGGAGTAGCCGCCGTTGTATGTGCTGTCGCCCAGGCGTTTGCCGTCCAGCACAGGCGGGGTGATATCATCCAGGTTCCAGTTGTGTCCCCACATGGCTGGTGTTTCATTGCCATAGGAAGCCTCATAGCCGGCTGTGATCACGATGATGTGCAGTTCATTTTTGGAGATCGCTCCGTCATTATTGGTGTCAAACGATGCGTAATTAATCAACGGATTGGCCGCTATCAGTGCATCTTTGACCACCTGATAGGTGGCGTTGTTGATACTTCCGCGTGAATTTGGATGCGCATACCCCAGATTGATCCAGCCGATCACGCCGTCATTGGGGGTGCCACTGTTTTCAGCGGCAGGAACCAGATTCAACTGGATGAAAGAGGCCTGTTGATAATAGTCTTTCACACTCAATGTTGGGCCGAACATCTTACCGGCAAAATCGGCTGCCGAGTAAGAACCCGCGCGGTTGCTGAAGCTGGCGAGCAACACCAGCACGGGCTGGTTTCCGATCGCCTGGGAATGAAGCCCATTGGCAGTCAAGGCTGTGTTTTTCCGCATCGGGCTGTCGGGGGAAGCGGCAGGGCGCTGGTGCAGCGCAATTTGGGGAGGATCGACGAGGCCGACAACCATGCGCTTTTCATTCAATAGTGCAGGAGCCAATAGCCCATCCTCGCCGGCGGCGGCATACACCCACCAACCGTCCTTTTCCTGCATAATCGTGTAACCGTCCAGCGTTTCTTTGCCGTTATTCCATTCATCGCCCCACTGCCGGGCTGAAAAGGTGCTCCCGTCCGGCTGGGTGATGGTGAAATCGCCGGGCGCCGCAGGGGCAGCCGACGCAATTCCTGTGGTCAGAACCGACAGCACAAGTGCGAATAGGAATCCCAGAATCCAGGTTTTTTTCATAAAAACCCCCTTTATGGTTTTTGTGATTTGGTTTCGATGAAATCTTGCTCGCGGGAAACGGTCAAGGTTTTACTTTCCGCGTCATACATCCCGAAAGCGGTTAACGAGTCGCCCATGTTAATTTGGCCCGCATCGAAAACCAGCTTCGGGGCTGGTTTTGCGTCACGCACCGGAGAAGGTGGGTAGGCAGTGTAGGTCACGTTGATTTCCTCTCCGCTCTCCAATTGAACCTGATATACAAAATTCCGCGGCGCATCCATCAACCCGGGTTGGGTCTGGTCGCCGCCGGAAAGA
>JACRAG010000264.1 GCA_016213455.1 Anaerolineae bacterium
GAAAAGGCGACGGTGGGATGACACAGACGAATTTGACGGTTTTGCTGGTCGGTTCAGGCGGGCGAGAACATGCCCTGGCCTGGAAATTGAGCCATTCACCCCGGTTGGGACGCCTGTTGATTGCACCGGGCAACCCGGGCACGGCGGGATTGGGGACCAACCTGATGGTCAGCGAACAGGACCATGCCGGGATTCTACGGGTGTGTCAGGAGAATGCGGTCGACCTGGTGGTGATTGGGCCGGAGATCCCGCTGGCAGATGGCCTGGCTGACCGGTTGATGAATGCTGGCGTGAAGGTGTTTGGTCCATCGGCAGCCGCCGCGCGCATTGAAGCTTCCAAGGCCTTCGCGCGCGATTTCATGCAAAAATACAATATTCCTTCGCCGCGTTACGGCGTGTTTGATGATCCTGTACAGGCGCTGGCTTACCTGCAAACCGTCGATTTTGCAGTGGTGATCAAGGCTTCCGGACTGGCTGCCGGCAAGGGCGTGATCCTTCCGGAGACGATGGACGAAGCGACGGCTGCCGTGACGCAAATGCTGGATGGACAGGCGTTTGGTGAGGCCGGAAGGCGGGTGGTGATTGAAGAACGCTTGAGCGGGCCAGAAGTGTCTTTGCTGGCTTTCACGGATGGGATCACGGTCAGCCCGATGCCCCCGGCGCAGGATCACAAACGCCTGCGCGACGGCGATGCGGGTCCCAACACGGGCGGCATGGGCGCATATGCCCCGGCGCTCATCCTGGATGAGAACGGTGTAAAGGAAGCCGTTCGTATGGTTTTACAACCGGCTGTGGACGGTCTGCGTCAGGAGGGCTGTCCGTTTGTGGGCGTGTTGTATGCCGGTTTAATGCTCACGCCGGACGGAATGAAGGTGTTGGAGTTCAACTGCCGGTTCGGCGACCCTGAAACACAGGCGCTGGTTCCGCTTCTGCAAAGTGATTTGCTTGAAATCATGCTGGCCTGTACCGAGCAGCGCCTCGGTCAGATGCGGGTCGCATGGTCCAATGCAAGCGCTGCCTGCGTGGTTCTGGCAGCCGCCGGGTACCCCGACCATGCCGAAAACGGTGCAATCGTGCGCCTGCCAGAAGGCCCTCTGCCGCAAGCGGCGCTGTTTCATGCCGGGACGCGGAGCGAAGGGGGACACCTGGTCACCGCACGCGGGCGGGTGTTCGGCGCAACCGGTTGGGGTGCCTCCATCGAGGAAGCACTGGAACGAGCCTATGCGCTGGCGGATGACGTGCTATTTGCCGGCAAGCAGTTGCGCCGGGATATTGCGTGGCAGGTGCGTCGACCAGCAGCACAGGATGCCTACGCTGCTTCAGGTGTGAACATCGATGCGGGTAACCGGGCGGTGGCGCTGATGAAAGACGCGGTTCGCTCCACCTACGACCGGCGTGTGCTGGCAGGCATCGGCGCATTCGGCGGTTTGTTTGACGCAGCCGATCTCAAGCAGATGGCTGGTCCAGTGCTGGTCGCTTCGACGGATGGCGTGGGTACCAAGGTGAAACTGGCAGCCCGTGCCGGGCGTTATCGTTCGATTGGCATGGACATTGTCAATCACTGCATCAATGATATCCTGGTGCAGGGCGCGCGTCCGCTATTCTTTCTGGACTACTTTGCCACAGCGAAACTGCAGCCTGAAGTCACAGCCGAAATTGTCTCCGGGATCGCCGACGCATGCCGTGAAGCCGGCTGCGCCCTGTTGGGCGGCGAAACCGCCGAAATGCCGGGCGTGTATGCCGATGGAGAGTTTGACCTGGCGGGCACGATTGTCGGCCTGGTGGACCGGCAGAATGTGCTGCCGCGGGCTGACCTGCAGGTTGGCGACTTATTAATCGGGCTGCGCTCATCCGGCCCGCACACCAACGGATACTCTTTGCTGCGGCGTGTGTTTGATGCGGTGCCTCTGGAAACGGTGTATCCTGAAATCAGCGAATCCCTGGCTGACGCGTTGTTGGCGCCCCACCGCTCCTATTTGCCGCTGCTGACCTCACTGCTGTCCCATCCTGACCAGCCGGTCAAAGCGCTGGCACATCTGACCGGCGGCGGGTTTATCGAAAATATCCCACGGATTCTGCCGGACGGACTGCAGGCAGTGGTCAGGCGGGGAAGTTGGCCTGTGCCGGAGCTGTACCGGAAGACTCAACAGCTGGGCAATATCGCCGATGAAGAAATGTACCGGGTCTTCAACATGGGCATCGGCATGGTGATCGTAGCTGCGCCTCAAATGCTGGAAGTGATCCAGAAAGGCGTGGGTGAAACCTGTTGGGTGGTCGGTGAACTGCGTGAGGGCCGAAAGGAAGTGGTGTTGGCATGACCAATCGAAGCCGCCTGGTGGTGCTGGTTTCTGGCAGCGGGTCCAATCTGCAGGCTGTACTGGATGCCTGCGCGCAAGGCGTATTGGAGGCCGATGTTTGCGCCGTGGTTTCCAACCGGGCAGATGCCTTTGCACTGGAACGGGCTCGCCAAAAAGGAATTCCTGCCCTTTTGTTGGAAAAATTGAAAGAGGAAGACCGCGAGTCTTACGACCGCAGGTTGGCAGATTTGATCGGCACATATCATCCGGATTGGGTTATCCTGGCTGGCTGGATGCGCATCTTGACCGCCAGTTTCATCGGTCGCTTTCCCAACCGGGTGATCAACCTGCATCCGGCGCTGCCTGGCATGTTTCCAGGCACCCACGCCATCGAACGAGCTCTGCAGGCCTTTCAGGATGGTCAGGTGGAGCATACCGGGGTGATGGTGCATCTCGTCCCGGACGAAGGGGTGGACTGTGGACCGGTGATCTTGCAGCAGGTTGTGCCCATAAGCCCCGCAGAGACCCTGTCCTCTCTGGAAGAGCGTATTCACGCCGTGGAGCATGTGTTGCTGGTCGCGGCGATCAAACAGGTCATTGTCGATAACCAATTTGTTGAGGGTTAAGTATGCCGAAAGCAATCTTGTCTGTGCATGATAAAGCCGGTCTCATTGAACTGGCGCAAGGACTGTTGGCCCGGGGTTGGGATCTGCTGGCATCGGGCGGCACCGCCCGCCTGCTGCGTGAACGTGGCTGTGCGGTGACCGAGGTGAGTGCCTATACCGGTTCGCCGGAAATTTTGGGCGGGCGGGTGAAGACCCTGCATCCCGCCATTCACGGCGGTTTACTGGCGCGCGGCACCGCTGCCGACGCAGCCGAGCTGCACAACCTGGGCTGGGACACGATTGATCTGGTGGCGGTGAACCTGTACCCGTTTGAGCAAACCATCAACCGCCCGGATTGCACCCTGGCGGATGCGATTGAGAATATTGATATCGGCGGTGTCACTCTCATTCGCGCGGCAGCCAAGAATTTCGAGCGGGTTACCTTGCTGTGCGACCCGGCGGATTATGCGCCGGTGCTGGCTGAACTGCAGGCGGGCGAAATCAGCCCGGACACGCGCCGCAGGCTGGCGCTGAAGGGTTTTCAACTAACCGCGCATTATGACTCGGCTATTTCAGCCTATTTGAGCGGTGAGGAATCCTTGAACCTTCATTTGACCCCCGTCCAGAAGCTGCGCTACGGCGAAAATCCCCACCAGGCAGCCACGTTGTTTACCTACCACGCAGGTCAGGGACCGTTGGGTGGCAAGGTGCTGCAGGGCAAAGAACTGTCCTACAATAACCTCCTGGATCTGGACGCCGCCTGGCAGGCAGCCGTGTGTCATGATGGTCCGGCAGTCGCGATCGTCAAGCACCTTTCGCCGTGTGGAATTGCCTGCGCGGAATCCATCGAAGCTGCCTACCGGGCAGCGTTGGCTTCAGACCCGGTTTCGGCCTTCGGTGGGATCATCGCCGCCAACCGGGTGATCGACGAAGCTGCTGCGCGGGCAATGAAGGATCTTTTTGTGGAATGCATCATCGCGCCGGGGTTCTCATCCGAGGCGGTGAGTGTCCTGGCTGTCAAAAAGAACTGCCGCCTGGTGGAGATGCCGGACACCCACATCGAACCAGCGGTTGAGTTGCGCTCTGTCAACCGTGGCATTTTGATGCAGTCGGTGGATATGGGCGATCCTGCTGGCACAGAATGGAAAGTGGTCAGCCAGCGCGAGCCAACCGAAGCGGAGTGGGATGCGCTGCGCTTCGCCTGGAAAGCCTGCCAGCACGTCAAATCCAACGCCATTGTGTTCGCCAGGGGAACAGCCACAGTCGGTATCGGCGGTGGGCAGCCCAACCGGGTAGATTGCGTGCGCATCGCGACGCAGCGAGCCGGCGATAAGGCGCAGGGCGCCGTGATGGCTTCGGACGCGTTTTTCCCATTCGCCGATTCCGTGGAAGAGGCTGCCAAAGCTGGAATTACCGCGGTGGTACACCCCGGCGGTTCGGTGCGCGATGCGGAGACCGTGGCAGCCGCAGAC
>JACRAG010000273.1 GCA_016213455.1 Anaerolineae bacterium
GTTGCCCAACCGCGCCTGAAAGTGGCCTTCACCCCTGAATCCGCCCTCGCGGCGATCGAGGACTTTGGTTACCCGGTCGTGCTAAAACCCGTGGTGGGTTCGTGGGGCCGCCTGCTCTCCAAAATCAACGACCGCGACGCCGCGGAAACCGTTCTGGAACACAAAGAAACCCTGGGGTCCTACCAGCACTCCATCTATTACATCCAGGAATACATCCAGAAGCCCGGCCGCGACATCCGCGCCTTTGTGGTCGGCGACCAGACCGTGTGCGCCATTTATCGCTCATCCTCACACTGGATCACCAACACCGCGCGCAACGGCGAGGGCAGCAACTGCCCGGTGACCCCCGATCTCAACGAGCTGTGCGTCAAAGCCGCGCAGGCTGTCGGCGGAGGCGTGCTGGCAGTGGATGTACTGGAAGATCCCAATCGGGGCTTCCTGGTCAACGAAGTCAACCACACCATGGAATTCCACGCACTGGCTCCCACCACCGGCGTGGACATCCCCGGCATCATCGTCGATTTCACCCTGGCGGTCGGCCAGGGGAAAATCAACCTGCAGGCGTCGCCGGCCAAAATCAGCGGCGCCGCGCGTTCCAACCTGTCGTTGTTCCCATTCAACGGCGCCACCTACGCAGGATTCACCGCATGAGCAAAGTCAGCGTATCCATCATTGGCGGTTCCGGCTACACCGGCGGGGAACTGCTGCGCATTCTTCTGGACCATCCCGAAGTGGAAGTGCGCCAGGCTACCTCGGGCAGCCATCTCGGCGAATATGTTTACCAGCAGCATCCCAACCTGCGCAAGCGCACCCAGCTGAAGTTCAGCGCGCCGGATATGGTGGAGCCGGTTGACGTGCTGTTCCTTGCCATGCCGCACGGCGAAAGCCAATCGCGCATCGATGCACTCAGCGCCATCGCCGGAAAAATTGTGGACCTCTCGGCGGATTTCCGCCTGCGCGATGAGCAGCTCTACCGGCGCTATTACGGCGAAGCCCACAAAGCGCCGGCCTGGTTGAGTAAGTTCGTGTATGGGCTGCCGGAATTGCACCGCGAGGAGATGAAGACAGCCAGCTACATCAGCGGCGTGGGCTGCAACGCCACCGCCGCCAATCTGGCCCTCTATCCGTTGGTGAAAGCCGGTCTGCTCGATGCCGCTCGTCCGGTGATCGTGGATATTAAGGTCGGCTCTTCCGAAGCCGGCGCATCCCCCAACCCTGGCTCGCATCATCCCGAGCGCAGTGGCGTGGTGCGCACTTTTTCCGCTTACGGGCACCGCCACACCGCCGAAGTGATCCAGGAATTGGGACTGAGCGATGTGCACCTCAGCATGACCTCGGTGGACCTGGTGCGCGGCGCGCTGGCGGCAGCCCATGCTTTCGTCAAAGCCGGCGTGACAGAAAAAGACCTCTGGCGGGCTTACCGCGCCTGGGCTGAAGCCGAACCGTTCGTGCGCCTGGTCAAAGACCGCCGCGGCATTTACCGCGTGCCTGAGCCGAAGATTTTGGCTGGCAGCAATTATGTGGATGTCGGCTTCGACCTGGACCCCGACACCGGGCATGTGGTCGCCATGGCAGCCATCGACAACCTGATGAAAGGCGCGTCCGGCTCAGCCGTGCAGGCGATGAACCTGATTTGTGGATTTGAAGAAACCGCGGGCCTCCATTTCCCAGGCCTGCATCCGATTTAGCCGTAACCGGTTATTAAGAATCGATCCGAAGATTAACAACAGTGCCCATCCCTTCAAATCCTTTACCTCAGGGCGAAGCCGGGGTTGGGACAACCATTGTGGCGAATAGAATCATTAGCAAAGTTGCAAGGTAGTAGAGCATTATGATCGTCGTAAAAATTGGCGGTTCCCAGGGCGTCAACCTGGACACCATCTGTCTGGATATCGCCGCGCTGGCACAACAGGGCCAGCCGGTGGTATTGGTACACGGCGGGTCTGCGGAAACCAATGAAATCTCCACCCAGCTGGGTCACCCGCCCCGTTTTGTGACCAATGAAAACGGCTTTACCAGCCGCTTCACCGACCGCGACACCCTTGAAATTTTCGCCATGGTCACCGCCGGCAAGATCAACACGCTGCTGGTGGAACGCCTGCAGCGCAACGGGGTCAACGCCTTTGGGCTGACGGGCCTGGACGGGCGGCTGATGACCGCCCAGCGCAAGGAAGCCATCCGTGTGGTGGAAAACGGCCGGAAGCTGATGCTGCGCGGCGATTACACCGGCAAAATCGAATCCGTCAACGCCGGTCTGATCCACATGCTGGTGCAGGCTGGCTTCACACCGGTCATCGCCCCGCTGGCGCTCTCCGCCCAGGGTGATGCGTTGAACGTGGACGCCGACCGGGCAGCGGCTTCGGTCGCCGGTGCGCTGCAGGCCAGCCAATTGATCATCCTCACCAATGTCCCCGGCCTGATGCGCGCTTTCCCGGATGAAAGCACGCTCATCGCTCACCTGCCCAAGCAGGGACTGGAACAGGCGCTGTCCTTCGCCGAAGGGCGCATGAAAAAGAAAGTGCTCGGCGCCAGTGAAGCGCTTAACCAGGGCGTGCCGCAGGTCATCTTTGCGGATGGGCGCACCGAACACCCCCTCATGGATGCGTTGAATGGGAAAGGCACGGTGATTTCCTGATGGATATCTTTGAACTGGAGAACACCTACACCTCCGGACTGTACACCAAGCGCCCCGTTGCCATTGTGCGTGGCAGCGGTGCGCGTCTGTGGGACTCGCAGGGAAATGAGTATATCGACTGCGTGGGCGGTCAGGGCGCAGCCAATCTGGGACATGCCAACCCAATGGTTGTGCAGGCCATCGCCAAACAGGCAGCCACGCTCATCTCCTGCCCGGAGATGTTCTACAACGATGTGCGGGCAACCTATGAAGCGCGCCTGTGCCAGCTCACCGGGTACCCACGCGTCTTCCTGTGCAATTCCGGCGCCGAGGCCAACGAAGCCGCGATCAAATTTGCCCGCCAGGCCACCGGCCGCACCGGGATCGTCGCGTGTATGCGCGGTTTTCATGGGCGTACCTTTGGCGCGCTATCGGCTACCTGGGAAAAGAAATATCGCGAACCGTTTGAGCCGCTCGTCCCGGGCTTCAGTCACATCCCATACAACAACATCGAAGCCCTCGAACAGGCCATCAGCGGTGAAACCGCCGCGCTGCTGGTTGAAGTGGTACAGGGGGAAGGCGGGGTCAACCTGGCTTCCACCGAATTTTTGAGCGCGGCGCAGGCGCTATGCCGCCAGCACGGCGCACTGCTGGTCGTGGATGAGGTGCAAACCGGCTTCGGACGTACGGGACGCTGGTTTGCCTTCCAGCATGCTCAACTTGAACCTGACCTGGTTTGCCTGGCCAAATCCATCGCCGGCGGTCTGCCGATGGGCGCCGTGTTGATCGGCGAACGGGTGGGCGAACTGGCCCCGCAAACTCACGGCACCACCTTTGGCGGCAACCCGCTGGCCTGTGCCGCTGCGCTCGCCACCCTCGACACCCTCAGCGAGCAGCACCTGCCGGAGCGCGCCGCGGAAATGGGCGCCTGGTTTCTGAACGAGCTGCGCCAGATCCAATCCCCGTTGATCCGGGATGTGCGCGGGTTGGGGTTGATGCTCGGCATCGAGCTGAAACAAAAAGTTACCCCTTACCTGCAAGCGTTGATGGCGCAAGGCGTGCTGGCCCTGCCGGCTGGTCTGACCGTGATGCGTTTCCTTCCGCCGCTGGTGA
>JACRAG010000274.1 GCA_016213455.1 Anaerolineae bacterium
CCGACATGATCAAGTCCGGTGTGATCGATCCCGTGAAGGTTGTGCGCGGTGCGCTCGAGAACGCGTCATCCATTGCATCGATGATCCTCACCACCGATGTGTTGGTCACCGATATGCCTGAGAAGGAAAAGGCTCCTGCCATGCCTCCTGGCGGCATGGGCGGTATGGACTACTAAATCGCCCTCACCCAACCCATCGCCCTCACCCCAACTCCTCTCCCTCCTTCGACTTCGCTCAGGATGGGGGAGGGGCAAGGGGTGAGGGTTTTTCATTGGTATAATTTCGACCGATGCTTCATAAACGCCGCTTGTTGCCCCAATTGATCCTGATCCTCACTTTGGGATTAAGTGCCTGCGCTTCACTTTTCGGGACCCCGGTCACGCCCACTCCCCTCGAGCCAACTCACACACCCGAGCCTCCCACCGCCACTCCCCCCCCTTCAGCCGCAACCGTTAACGGAGAATTCATTACTCTGACAGAATTCCAGGCAGAATTGGGAAGGTACGAGTCCGCGCAGAGTGCGCTGGGCAGGGCGTTTACGGAAGAGGATGCAAACAGCGTTGTACTGGACGATTTGATTGCACAGGTCTTGCTGTCACAGGCCGCGAGGGAGGCGGGATTTGATTTAACGGAATCAGACTTGAAGTCCCGCGAGGAAGCGTTGGCCGCGGAGGCCGGGGGCGCGGAGGCGCTGTCTAAATGGAAATCTGATCACGGCTACGACGATGCGTCATTCCGCGTCGCTTTGAAACGCTCCGCCGAATCCGCATGGATGCGCGACAAAATCATCTCAGAGGTACCAACCACGGTGGAGCAGGTGCATGTCCGCCAGATTTTGACCTATAATCTGGAAGATGCACAAGCCGCGCTGGCTGAACTGAACGCCGGCACGGATTTCGATGAGCTAGCTGCGGCGTACGACTCGTTTACGCGTGGCGAGCTGGGATGGGTGCCGCGCGGTTACCTGCTCGACCCAAAGGCTGATGAGGCCGTCTTCGCGTTGCAAGTTGGCGCAACCAGTGACATAATTGAGACGGATATTGGTTTTCACATCTTTAAAGTGATCGAGCGCGCCGACCATCCGCTGACGCCCGATGCCCTGCTCACCCTGCAGGAGCAGGCGCTGAAGGAATGGCTTGCCGAGCAGCGCGCGCAGAGTGAAATTATCCTAGCCCCTTAGTTTTTCTGACCGGAACCAAGCGGCCGAACAATCTCGGAGACATCAATGGACAAATTCGACTTTAACGAAGCACCCGCGCCGAAACCCGCCAGCCGGCTTGAGTTGTGGGATATGCTGAGCATTCTCATGCTTCTGCTCACACTGTGCATTGGGGCTTATTTCATCATGATCTTCGTCTCGCCCAATTCAAGATTTAACCCATTTCCTCCAAACCCTGTGGACCCCAATGCGCCGCCGACTCCCACCATCACTCCACTTGGGCTCGTACCCACATGGACGTCCACGCCGGTCAATGTCACCCAATCCCCCACCCTGCTGCCAACCATTACGCTTGAACCGTCACCCACGTTCTTCTCATTGATCCCGCCGACTGAGACGCCAACCATCACGCCAACACCCAAGGCGCCCTACAGCGCCACGATCAATGTGCTGCAAAGCGATGTCACCATTCCGCATTTGCAGTCCTTTGGCTGCAACTGGCAGGGCGTGGCCGGCTCGGTGGTGGACTCGAATAATGCAGATGTGGTCGGTCTGGCTGTACGCCTTGTAGGAACACTGAACGGAAAATCCATCGGCCCGAATGGGAACCTGACCACAGTCAGCGGGACATCCCCCGAGTATGGCCGGTCAGGCTTTGAATTCATGCTGGGAACGGTCCCTGTGAGTTCGAAGGGTACGCTGTACCTCCAACTGCTCGACACAAGCGGCGTTCAAGCTGGCCTGCCGCTTTCAGATAATATCTACATCGATACGTTCAACGACTGCAAAAAGAATTTGATCCTTGTAAGGTTTAAAAAGAATTAAGGCTCTCCCGTTTCAGTCGGGATTGCGTCAGGAAGAGCAAGTTTTGATGGTGGTTCAATAGAAGTGATGATTCTCAACGCGAATTTCGCGAATTTGTTTTAGAAATCCGCGTGAATTCGTGAAACCTGTGCTGAGCTGTCATCCTGAGCTTGTCGAAGGGCTGTCGAAGTATCCGCGGCTGAGGCCTTGGGTATTCCCGTTCAAAACGGTAAACCGATATTAGAAGAGTCCAGAATTAATCAGCAGGGCCGACCAGGTTGGTCGGCCCTGCTCTTTTTATACCGTCAGATTCCAACGCTCGTACTTTGGATTTTTCCCACGCGTAATATCATCGAGCATTTTGCGTAATTGGGCCGTGATCGGTCCCATCCTGCCGTTGCCAATCGGGCGGTAATCCACCCTTGTCACTGCGGCCACCTGCGCGGCAGTGCCGGTCATAAAAGCCTCTTCACTGATCGCAATCTCCGTACGATCAACCGAACGCTCCAACACTTCCAATCCCAGTTCATTTTTTGCAAGTTCGATC
>JACRAG010000275.1 GCA_016213455.1 Anaerolineae bacterium
CACGCACCAGGTGGCGCAGCTGACGCTCGCGCATGGCCCGCATGGCGGTGGCATCAAAGCCATCCGGGGTATACACAAATTGGTCGCGTAAATCTTCAATCTCCCGGCCCAACGCCTCATCCCCCGCCACGGGACGCAGTTTCACCAGCGCCTGGCGTTCATACGCCCATGCGGGACCGCTGGGATGGAAATACTTCTTAAACGCTTCCAACGGTACCGAAAGACTACCGGCTTTGCCATAGGGGCGCAGCTGCAGGTCCACTTCAAAAATCCCCTCGCGGCGCGCGCGCATTGCCGTGACAAACGACTCCACCAGTTTTTCATAAAACTCACCCGCAGTGATGCTGCGCTGTCCATTCGTCCAGCCTGGCCCGTCATAGACAAACATCAATTCGATGTCAGAGGCAAAACCCAACTCTCGCCCGCCAAATTTTCCCAGGGCGACAACGCTCATTTGAATGGGCTTCCCGGCTTCATCCAGCGGCGAACCATAGGTAAGGCGCAAATCCTCGTGGCACAGGTGATAAACCGCGTTGCACACCACTTCGGCGAGGCTGGTCAGCTCGTGCGCGAAATCCCAAAATTCGGATGTGTGTCCCAAAATATGGCGCATGTCGATGCGGAACATTTCACGGTCGCGCCAGGCATTCACCCGCTCAATCCAGGGGCTATCGGGCGAAAATTCCTGGGGCTGCATGTGCACACTGCCGAGTTCCCGCGCCAGCTCAGCCTGCAACATGATGCGATCCTTGGCTGAGGACAGCGCATCCAGGTCGGTCACCACCGGGAAGAGGTTGGCGTACTGCATGCGTAAAAAGTCATCCCACAGAAAATCGCTCACCCCCAGCAAGCGCGCCAGACCTTCCAGCACATCCGGACGCTGTACCGAGGTCAACTCATCCGGCCAATTGGGACGGCGGAAGAGTTGATCGATAAAATCGCGAAAATGGATTAACGCTGATTCCGGATTGGGTGAAAACGGCAGCAGATGGGTGAACTGCTTGATCAGCATGGTGGCAGTGCGCAGCTCGCGCTGGCGCTCCGCGCCGGTGATCTTGCGCCCGTTGGCATCCGTCACAAACAATACGTCCTGCACCCTGCTGCCCACGGTGTCGATCATGACGCGCTCGATATACACTCCAGAAATTGCCAAAGCGTTGGTCAATTCGTACAGGAAGCCGAAGGTGTCCTGCGCTTCAATGCGCAGCACAGTGTGCTGGTCACTTGCATCATTATCGATGGTGATTTCAATCGGGTAAAGCGCGGGCACGCTGGAAGGCGCGCTGTGTTCGCCGCCCTGCAGCGCATTCGCCACCCGGCGGGTGAGATCTCCTTGCAGTTCACGCCGCCTGCCAGCCCGCGCCATGTGTTGATAATTTTCAAGGTCCGCCGCATACCGCGCCCACAATTCCTCTGTGACCGCCTGTCCGGGCTGCGGCTGGACGTCAAACACGTCCACAATCTTCCGCCGCGCGTCCCGCCCGCTCGAAGCGCTGCCTGGCTCATAGGTAAAAGCCTCACCGCGCAGGATGTTAAATCCAAACACAAACATCAAACCGGTAATCACCGACAACTCGCCGGGGTAATCGTAAGAAACCACGGTCACCCGCCAGTAATCACTGATCTGCTGCGCGGTCACCTCCACCGGGTTGGCGTCATTCAAGCGATCTGCCAGCGAGGCGTGCCTGGCAATTTCCTCAGCGGAATACAGCTCCGAATAGGAGGGGTTCATACGGTCGATGTGCCGGTGGACCAGCAGCGGGTCCGGTTGAGCGCCCTGTTCTTCGGGTTGATCAATTGGATTTGGATTCACCGCCACACCTCCCAGGGTTCGCAAATACACTGCGCGGATTGCCGCGCCATGCTGTTCATAGCGCTCCACAAAGCGCAGACCGGGCTGGTCTCCGCTGAAGCGCAGCCGCCGCGCCAGGGTTGCCAGCGCATCCGCATCCGACGGCAGGGTATGCGTCTGGCGATAATGCATCATCTGCAGGTGGTGTTCGACCGTGCGCAAAAAAACATATCCCTCGGCGAGGGTGCGATAATCTTCAGGCGTGATGAATTCCGCCGCTGCCAGGCGAACCAGCGCCTCCAGCGTGTTGGCAGTCAACAGTTCCGGGCGCGAGCGCCCATAGGCCAGCTGCAGGAATTGCACGCTGAACTCCACATCACGGATCGATCCTTCGCCCAGCTTCACTTCGCCCCACACCCGACCATGCTGGCGCAGCTGGGCTTCGGTGCGCTGCTTCATCTCGCGCACCTCCTGACGCAAATGATCGATCGCCATGCCAAAGATGAACGGTTGCGCAGCGATCAGCAATTCCCGCCCGGCAGCACTGTCCCCAGCCACCACCCGCGCTTTCAAGAGTGCCTGCTTCTCCCATGGGCGCGCATCTTTACTGAGATAATTCTGAAAACCCTGCAGGGTGGAAACCAGCGGTCCAACGCTTCCCCAGGGGCGCAGCCGCATATCCACCCGGTACAAAAATCCCTCCGCCGATGCGCGTGAAAGCAGGTCGATCAATTTTGTGCCCACCTGGATGGCTTCTTCCAGGTCGCCGCGGGTGATAAACAACAGGTCAATATCTGAGGAATAATTCAACTCGCGCCCACCCAGTTTGCCCATGCCCAGCACGCACAACAGCTCAGGCGCGGCGCCCAGCTTGTCCGCTGAAAGTTTCAAGCAGATGCGGATCATGCCGTCAGCCAGGTTGGAAAGCTGCCGGGTAACCGCAGGGAGATCATACAGATCCAGCAAATCGCACGCGCCAATGCGCAGCAGTTCACCGCTCTGGTAGCGGCGCAGCGCATCGGCTGCCTCGAGCAGCCCCACCACCCCGTTCAGCGCTGACTGGGCTTCCACATAGACCTGTTCGACGCTTTTAGGTTTCGACAACCGCCGGTATTGGATCAACTGCGCCAGAGAGGCAGGATTGCGCAGTAAGATTTCGCTCAAAAACTGGCTGCCCGCAAACAGAACCACCAGGATTTCGACGGTACGCGGATTGGCAGCCAGCAAACGCATCGTCGCGGCGCAATTTTCCTGCCGGTCCAGGAAGCGCTCAAAACTCGCCAGGACACGCAGCGGATCGGCGGCATCCGCCAGGGCTGCGCTCAAGTGACCTCGCACTACTTCTCCGGCTTCCCCGCAGC
>JACRAG010000268.1 GCA_016213455.1 Anaerolineae bacterium
AGCACTGTATGCCCTCCCATATTACGAATAACATGCAGCCGCCTGACAGGGTCATGTTTTCGGATGATAATTGTCGTCTCCAGGGGGAAGATTGCCACTATCCACGCTTTCATCTCTCTCTTAATATTAAACTTACGATGTTCAGACAAAAGTATGCCGACTTGCCTGTTTTTGACGGTCTCGACGCCAGCCAGATCGCGACGATTTCACCCTACCTGGATGAAGTCTCGTATCGCGCGGGTGAAGTGATCTTTGAACAGGGTCAAAAGGCGGAACATCTTTACATTGTCCTTGAAGGCGAAGTGCTTGTGCGGTATAAACCATATGACGGCCCGCCAATCATCGTTTCGCGCATTCCCACCGGTGGTGTGTTTGGCTGGTCGGCAGCGTTGGGACGGGGTGAGTACACTTCAGCCTGTGTCGCATCGATGGATTGCATGATCTACCGCATGCGCAAAGACAATCTCCAGCGCCTGTGTGAAACAAACCCCACCACCGGTCATCTGCTGTTGGAGCGCCTGGCGGGCGGCATCGCCGAACGCATGCGCAACACGCATGTTTCCCTCCTGGACATCCTGGTTCAAGGGATTGACAGCGGCACAAACAGCACCAAACGCAATCGCAACGGAAAAACCGAGCCGACAAGGAGTGGGCAAAAATGAATGACATAGGATTGGAATTCAGCACCGAAGAGCGCCTGCGCGCGCTGATTGACACGCTGGACGCTTACATCAACCATTACCACGGCGGCAACGTCGAGCTGGTTGGCTTCGATGGCAAAACGGTGACGGTTCGCCTGGGCGGCGCCTGCAACGGCTGCCCGCTCACCTCCACCACGCTCAACGGCTGGGTGGCAGGCACGCTGCGCCAGTTCTTCCCCGAGATCGAACACGTGGTGGACGTCAGCGACCAGTAAACGCACAAACAGGTATCGACAGATTAAAAGGAGATGCGGCGCGTGGTGCGCCGCATCTCCTTTTAATCATACGATCCGCCACAAGCTGAACCTTGCTGTTCAGCCCGCATCCGGTTGCTTTATTCGATGAACACTTCCACGCGTTCGGTGTCTTCCTTGTTAACCACATCCAGGACGCGTCCGGTTTCACCGGAACGCAGCAGCTCCATCAACTTTTCGCTGTCCAGCCCTTCCACCTGCGGCGAGAACTTGGCTCCCATCTTCATCCCGGCGCTGACCAGGCTGATCGGCAGGCGCACATTCACCCGGGTTTTACCGGTTGTGGTGTCGGTGACCACCACGCGAAACCAGCGCGACTCGCGGATGGGCAGGGGCGGGATGAGCGGCGGTGTTGGCGGCTGCGCCGGGCCGGACTTTTCGGGCCGGGCATCCAGGGTATCCAGCAGTTCCATACCCTCCTGGGCAGTGAGTTTGCCTTCCTGGATCATCTTCAATATTTTCATCCGCTCTTCCGACGATACAGTCATACGCGCGCCTCTTGCCTCTATTGTAATACAAATTACCCTGCCCCCTGCAAGGCTGCGTACTGGCTTTCGCCGGCGCTTCGACCGCATCACCAAGTTGTGATAGACTGTCGGTATGCACTGGATTTATCTTTCCCCCCACTTTGACGATGCCGTGCTCTCCTGCGGCGGGATGATCTGGGAACAGGTTCACGCCGGCGAGCAGGTGGAGATCTGGACGATCTGCGCCGGTGAGCTGCCCGCCGACCTGCCCGAATTTGCGCAGCACAAACACCACGAGTGGCGCGTGGCGGGCGATGTGGTCGCTCAACGCCGCGCCGAGGACCGGGCAGCCTGCGCGCTGGTCGGGGCGGAGGTGCGCTACGCCAGCCTGCCCGACTGCATTTACCGCCGCCTGCCTTCCGGCGAGGCGCTCATCCAACGCAACGACGACCTGTGGCTGCCGCTGCACCCCGGCGAGTTGGGCCTGCAGCGCCAGTTGAGCGCCTGGCTGGCGCAATCCTTGCCCGCGCAGTCCGCGCTGGTCTGCCCGTTGACCCTGGGCAACCATGTGGATCACCGCCTGGTGCGCGCGGCGGCGGAAGCGCTGGGACGTCCGCTGTACTACTACCCCGATTACCCTTACATCGCCCGCATGGGCGGGCTGCTGCCCACCGGTCTGCCCGAAGCGGAACTGCTGCGCGTGCCGGTCAGTCAGGCGGGGGTGACAGCCTGGCGCGCCGGGGTGGCGGCGTACGCGTCGCAGGTGGATGACCTGTTCGGTTCGCTGGCGGGGATGCACACCGCGCTGGAGCAATACTGGCAGTCCGGCGGCGGCAGTTTCTTGTGGCGGGGTTGAGCGCGCCCAACCTCCCATCCCGATGCGGTAGACACGTTGCGGCAGCACACGTTAATCCCCCTGCGGGGGGCGACTCGCAACGACGTGAACCCCGCATGTCATCGCGAGCGAGCCCTCCGGGCGAGCGTGGCGATCTCGGCTGTGCAGCCATTCGGCTCCGGTAGGGTGCGTTGAGGCAATGCACCATCTTCATATGGCGGGATAAAATGGTGCGTTGGCCCAAAGCGTACGAAGAGCCGCATCCATGTCATCGCGAGACCGGCGAGGCTCCGCGAGCCGGGCGTGGCGATCTCTCCCACCAGGCGTCTTGTAGGTCGGTGTCGCGGCGATAACGGGAAACCATAAGCGCGCGCTTCGTCCGCCGTGACGCCGACATCTTTGCCGGGTGGGATGTCGGGTTTCGGGCGGAACCAGGGTTCACCATGCCGTGGTTCGTCCCGCCCGAAACCGCGACCTACGAAGAGCCGCATCCATGTCATCGCGAGCGATGGCAACACCCCATTTTTCTCCTCCATAAAAAACAGGGTGCGCTGAGACAACGCACCCTGCATGATTGTGCTGACCAGAGACCCAGGCTCCGGGTGAGACACCCGCGAACCTATTTCCCCTTCTGCCGCGCGGCGTACCACTTCACCGTCTCCGCCAGCGCCGGGCGCAGGGGCGTGGCGCAGTCGCCAAAGGCACGCACAAACTTGCTGCTGTCCACCACAAAAGGCTTCTCGAACTCGTACATCATTTCCACCGACTCGCGCGCCTCGACGATGAACAACCCGCCGAGCATCATCATCAACCGCCCCATGGCGTTGATCTTCACCGGCTTCCCCGCGGCTTCAAAGGCAATCTGCAGGAACTGTCGCGTGGTCCGCGTCTCGGCGTTGGGCACATGCCAGGTTTGGCCGTCGGCTTCGGGGCGTTCGCCCAAAATGGCCAGCGCTTCGCCGAAATCTTTGATGTAAGTGTAGGTGTGCGGCGCATCGATGTTGCCGACCGCTTCGGCGTTCTTGCCGCTGACCAGGCCATCGAAGACCCGGTCGCCCACCAGCGATCCCAGCGCCTCAGGCCCGAAGAAATCGGAGCCACGCCCCAGGGTCACCTTGAGCCTGCCGTCGGCGTGCATCGCCAGGGCTTCGTTGGCCATCGCGGCGCGCACCTTGCCCTTGCGGGTGGTCGCGGTGTAGGGCAGCGCCTCGTGAATGGGGCCTTTCACCTCGCCGTACATGTACAGGTTGTCGCCGATCACAGCTTTGGCGCCCGCCGCGGCTGCACCCTGCAAAATGGCGCGTTGCAGGGGAGGGAACTTCTCCACCCATTCGTGATAGTGCGGCTGTGCGCACTGGTAGATCACCGCGGCGCCGGCGGCGGCCCGGGCGGTGAAAGCCGGGTCGTAGGCGTCGCCCGCCATCTGCTCCACACCGGCGGGCAGGTCTGCCTTGCCGGAACGATTGACCACGCGCACGCGCTTGCCGCGCGCCAGTAAAGCGCTCACCACGGCTTTGCCCAGCGGGCCGCTGCCGAATACCACATGCAAATCCTGTGATGGGGTTGAATTGGGGTTCATGTCTGACTCCTAAAAAATGATGCGTAAAAAGGCTCCGGCGAGCAGGTGGCTGCCGGTTGAAAATCGATCAAAGTTCGAAGCGTCGGTTGAAGGTTAGCCGGCGGGATCCATCCCGAAGCTGCGCATCAGCGTATGTACCTCGTGGCGATAAAACAAGTCGAGGTCACTGATCTGGCTGGTATTGTGCTCGAACAGCTCCAGCATGATCATGCCGTGCACGCGCGCCCAGCCGATCAGCCCGATCATGTACACTTCAGGCGGCACAGGCACACCCGGCGGGAGGATGGGGTGCAGTCCTGCGGGCAGTTGGGTGACCTCCGGACCGGGGGTCAGCCTGCCGGCGGCATAGGCGCCCGCCAGGATTTCGAGG
>JACRAG010000269.1 GCA_016213455.1 Anaerolineae bacterium
CGCGAAGACCGCCGTCCGCGCGCAGGACTGCCGCCTGTTTTCGCTGGGCGGGGCACAGCCCGCGGCATTTCTTCATCCGGCGGAACCAGGGGTGCATGGAAAGTCTGCTGGTAAAAATCATCCAGCAGCATCGAAAGCAGCGCGCTTTCGTCTTCATTTTCGCCCAACAAACGCGTCAGCGGGAAGAAGCGCTGCATGCGCTCACTCTGCAGCTTGTCGCGGGCGCGCAGACGGGCTTCCAGCAGCGCAATCACACGCTGCGAGACGATGCGCTGCACGTCTTCATCCGTCGGCAGTGGGCGTTCTTCCAACGGCACCTTGTATTGGCGGCCAATACGCGTGAGGGATATCTTTTCCAGCGTATTGACCAGCGTGATGGCGGTGCCGCTGGCGCCGGCGCGACCAGTGCGCCCGGAGCGGTGAATGTAGGCTTCCGAATCCTCGGGCGGCTCATATTGGAACACATGCGACAGTTCGGGGAGATCGATGCCCCGCGCCGCCACATCCGTCGCCACCAGGAAGCGCAAGGTGTTTTTGCGCACGCGTTCCATCACTTTTTCACGCGCCACCTGCGACAGGTCCGAGGTCAGCTCGTCAGCATCATATCCGAAGCGCTGCAGCACCGCGGTGACATAACTGACGCGCGTCTTGGTGTTGCAGAAGATCAACGCCGAGGTGGGGTTCTCCACCTCAATGATGCGGATCAGGCTGCGATCCTTATCCATGCCCGGCACCACGTAGTAAACGTGTTCGGTCTCGCTAACGTGCACATGGTCGCTGGAAAGGTTGAGGAAACCCGGGTGGGTCATGAACTGGCGCGCCAGCCCGATCACCTGGGGCGGGAAAGTGGCCGAGAACATGAAGGTGCTCACCTGCCGGTCAGGCAGGTAGCTCTGCACGCGGCGCATATCCGGGTAGAAACCCATCGAAAGCATGCGGTCGGCTTCATCAAAGATGAGGAATTTGATTTTATCCAGGGTCATTGAACGGCGCAGCAAATGGTCCAGCACGCGACCCGGCGTCCCGACCACGATATGCGCACCTTCCTGCAGGCCCGAAAGCTGCTCACGGTAACCCACGCCGCCATAAACCGAGAGGCAGCGCACGCCGGTGGTTTTTCCTAGCATTTCTGCTTCATGGAACACCTGCAGCGCCAGCTCGCGCGTCGGCACCAGGATCAGCGCCTGGGTGGAGCGCTCCAACGGATTGACCTGATCAAAAAGCGGCAGCAGATAGGCGCCGGTTTTCCCGCTGCCCGTGCGCGATTGAATCATCATATCGCGACCGGCAAACAGGTAGGGAATGGCGCGCGCCTGCACCGGCATCAACTCTGTCCAACCCGCCAGCGCTGCGCCCTCGCGTAATTTCTCCGGCAAATCGATCAGCCGGGCTTCCGGCAGCACATCATCGGGAACAATGCCCATCGGCGCCTGCGCGCCGGATTCATTCATGACTTCATTTTCTTCCATACAGCAAGTGTACTATAAACCTTACGGGTTTTCTCCATTTGTCATCCACCAAACACGGCGATTCGCAAAGCCCGCGATCTGCCGAGCACCCATCAAAGTGCCGCAGGTCAGCCGATCGCGGCAAAGTGGCTCCCCAGTCGATCCAACGCGTCTGGAATAAAGGATGCCTCCAGCGCGTAGCGGTTAGTCTGCGCGATGTCTTCCAGGCTCATCCCCAGCACCTCATGCGCGATGCGGTATTCGTTGTTCAGGTTGGTGTCGAGCAGTTCCGGATCGTCCGAGTTGATCGTCACCCGCACGCCTTCGTCAAACAGGCGCTTAAGCGGATGATCTTCGATGCGTTCGACGGAATGGGTCAGGTAATTGCTCCACGGGTTGACCTCCAGCGTCACGCCTGCCTGGCGCACAAAAGCCACCGCGGCGGGGTCGTCGCTGATGTGAATGCCGTGCCCGATGCGCTCCGGGCTGACCTTGCGGATCGTGTCCACCACAAAGGAAGCCGGTGTGTCCTCGCCGGAATGCACGGTCACCTTCAGCCCGGCATCCTTGGCTTTCCAGACCGGTTTGATAAACAGGTCGATCGGGTTGGCGCGCTCGCCATCTGCCAGGTCGATGCCCTGGATGTGCTCCTTCCAGCCGATGGCCCAATCCACTGTGCGCTGGCACGACTCGACCCCCAGCCCGCGCGAAGTGATGGCGATGATACCGATGAGCATGCCAAATTCCCGTTCGGCGCGCGCCTTGGCGCGCAGCAGCGCCTGCAAGCCCTCATCCCAGTCCAGTTTGTGGGTTCGAAAAGCCCAATCCGGCGAGAAACGCACTTCAAACAGGCGCACATTCTGGCGATGGGCGTCTTCAAACAACTCATACGCCACCCGCTCCACCACCGCCGGCGCGGTGAAGGAAGCCTGCGCAATCGCAAAGGCGTCCAGCACGGTTTGCAGATCCTTCATCTGCTCCAGCACACGCACATGCGAGTTCAGCGCTTCCACATTCCAGGCTGGCAGTTTCAGCCCATATTCGCGGGCAATCTCCAGGATGGTCGCGGTGCGGATGGCGCCTTCCAGATGGCAGTGGATCTCTGTTTTCGGCAGGTTGTTGTAGAAGGGATCAAAGTTTTGCATGCAGAAAAGCCTTTCGGTCGCGCATTGCGGATTGAACTCGATTCTACTCGAATCCACCCGCGCATTTCCAGATGCAAAACGGCGCAGCAGTTGTGTTCGCCGCGCCGTAAAAGGATCATCACGCTCCGCTCAGGGCGCCAGAGAAACCACGCGGCTGCTCATCGCCCCAAGTTCAAAGCTGCTGCCGATCAGGTTGCCGTCCAGGTCATAAAAAGTGCCAGACGGCGCGGTGATGGTAACCGGTGCGCTTGTGTCGTTGACATACAGGCGCAGCGTCTGTGCATAACCGGTCGAGCCCTGCACGCTGTGCGCATCCTTGCCGGAGAGCGCTTTCCATCCCGCCAGGTTGTA
>JACRAG010000262.1 GCA_016213455.1 Anaerolineae bacterium
CGGGGCCCACGGGCCAACCACACCGAAGTCCAAAATGTTGCGCATGTATTCCTTGACGATCACAGGCATCTGCTGGTCGCCAGACACACCGATGACGAACGGGCCTTCATCGATGATGACCTGGACGGCTTCCCAAACGACCTTGTGGCGATCCTCAACGGTCTTGGTGGCCAGACCCTTTTCGTACAGGGCCTGAATCTTCTCGGCGGGGCTGCCGGGTTCGGGTTTGACACCGCAGTCGTACGGCTTATCGGCTGGCGCAACGCAGGTCTCTTTACCCTTGGCGTAATAGCGGCCTTCCAACGGGAACATGTAGCGGTTCACAATCGGGAAGATCCAGTCCGGATAGGTCCAGATGTCCACTTCCGAGATGTGCGCGCCGCGCAGCATGTATTGTCCTTCGTTGGTGCGGGTATCGAGCTCGGGCTGACCCTGCAGGTTCTTGACTTCGACCTGGATACCCAGGTTGGTCTCGATCTCAACCTTGAATTCAGCCGCAGCGTCGGTCTGAACCTTGAGGCTGCCGCCCCAGTCCGACACGTCGACGGTCATGATGAAGGGCTTGCCGCTGGGCAGCGTGCGGAAACCGTCCGCGCCCTTGACCATGCCGATTTCATCCAATGCAGCGTTCGCAGCTTCAATTTCGAAGGAAGCATCGGCGGCGGCCCAGTTCTTGTACACTTCCTGTCCTTCGGCGCTGGCAAAGTGCCAGGCCTGCGGGGAGATGGTAGCCGCTTTGGGGTCGCCAATACCGTTCCAGGCCACATCGATGATGCGCTGGCGGTCAAAACCGGTGGAAACCGCTTTGCGGAAGCGTTTGTCGCGCAGCAGGTCGCGGATTTCCTTGGCATGTTCGGGGGTGTCATCTTCGTAATTCTTGCCACCCTCAACATAGTACTGGTTGACCATGTAGCCAGGCCAGGCGCCGGCGCCATTCATCCAGCCCTTCAGCAGCTTGTAACCGCCGGAAGCAGCCTGTTCCTCGAGGAACGGGATGTCGTTCGGGTCGCCAGCAGCGCGGAAGGAGGTGTCATATTTACCCTGAGAAGCGGAGAGCAGGCGCACCTGGGCGTCCGAGACGATTTCGATATCAATTTCATCGATGTAAGGCAGCTGATTGCCCTCGGTGTCCACACGCCAGTAGTACGGGTTGCGGGACCATTTGTTGCGGGTGCCGTCTTCAGCGCGTTCGGAGCAATGCCACGCAAACACGGTCGGGAAATCGGGATTCTCATGCCACTTGTCGATCTTCTCAAGATCTTCGTACTTCTTGGTCGAATCGTAGGTGGGGTGGAATTTCTTCATGTAATGCGCGGGTTTCATCCAGGTGTCACCAAACTCCCAGAAACCCTGTGCCAGGTAGTACGGCGCGATCCACAGCGGTTTGTCCGATTTCCACACCACGGTGTACTCATCGGGGAATTCCATATCGATGGGCGATCCATCGATCTTGCGGGTGTAACCGGGTACGCTGCGGACTTTGTACTCCTCGTTCTTGAGGATGTCTTCCCAGCAGAACTTCCAGTCTTCAGAGGTGTAGGGCTCACCATCCGACCATTTGACACCCTTGCGCAGGGTCATCGTGAAGGTCAGACCATCATCCGACCACTCGTAGGCTTCCGCCAGAGCGGGTTCATAACCGGTCAGGTCAGCTTTCCATTTGATCGGGGGCTCGGAGATGTACAGGAGTACGTTGCCGGTGCCAGGCCACCAGGAAGCGGTGCGGAGCGTGCCACCGTACTTGCCGATGGACTCGACGGGCGCAGTAACCAGAGGATTGGCGGAAATGCGTTCTTCAACGGGAGGCAGGTCCATACCGTCCAGCATGGGCGCCTGTTTGTACTTGGCGGCTTCAACAGTCGGGACAGGGGTCGGGGTCGATTCATCCACGACAATGGAAGGAGCAGTTGCCGTCGGTTCGGCAGGGGCTTCGGTGGCTACCTGCGTCTGCTGAGCAGGCGCGCAAGCCACGGCGGCGATCCCAAGGCCGGTCAGACCAGCCATTTTCATGAAATCGCGGCGGTTCAGGTTCTTCTTCATATTCGCAAGTTCCTCCGTAAAACAACATAGCGATTGAAATTCAGTCACTCAACTGACTTTCACTACCCCGTAAAGACCACGAAGACGTGAAAGTGGCGTCGAGATAACACACAAGATGACAGGGCGATCTGGGCGATTCGAATCTCTTCTTCTCACCTCCTGATTTAATCCGACCTGTTGTTTGTTTCTCCTTGCCGGGAGATGTGCAAAATTGTCACAAAACTGGGCAAGCCTAGTGTATAGATGATTTTGTGGAAGGCACGATAAGACTTTACACATGCTACATCATTTCCATATCATTGTCAATAGATTTAACTAAAAAATTTAAGGGCGCAAGCGCCTAATTTGACTGGCAACGTTCACGGAAATCGTTTCCATCCGGCGAACGTTCGCGTAACCGAATTTTTCTAATAATTCCTCGGATTAAGCCAGTATTAATGCGATTTAACCTCGTTTTCGAACATGTTTTCGGATCATTCGTCGTTTTTTCCAAATGACATTCATCGTGCGTAAAAGGGCTTTGTCATTTCTACTTTTGTTTGCATTTTTAATGCAAATTACTTAACATAAACTTCTTTTTATGCCAAACAATCAAACCCGATCTATTCTTATCACGATCTCCCCAGACCCGGTATAATTCATTATAGATGGAATACAAGCAGTTTCAATCCGCTCGCACAATGACCGTGCTCGCCAGGCTAATCCTGGCTTGTTGCATGGCCGGAATTTTCAGCGGTTGCCTGTCTGCCACCCCCACCATCACCCCCGGCCCCCTCACCACTTCCACGCCCACGCCCCTCCCAACTGGCACCCCCACCC
>JACRAG010000263.1 GCA_016213455.1 Anaerolineae bacterium
ACATTAAACCGCTCTGCCTTGACTTTTTTCCAATCGTCGGGGGTCACAATCGAGGCGCGAATGTAATGAGGAATGGTGTCGTGCCCGTCGATCGGCACTTCTGCCAGCAGCCCGTCATCGTTGATGAGAACTTTCGTGTTTTCGCGCACCTCAATCACGTCATTGTTAAACGGTGGGTCCATCCAGACGCTTCCGCCAATCGTCGCCATGCGGTCAAAATTGAAGAAAACATCCGCTTCTTCATTGTTGTGAATGTTATTGTCCTTAAAAAGTGACCATTCGGTGAAGTTTTCGTCCCAATAACCGAATTCCATATTGAAGCAGCGGTCAACCGGAAGGTAATTCATCTGGCGATTGAAACGTTCTCTATCAGAGATGAGCCCTTTCCATTTTGAGCGAATCGGTGTGATGGCGTTATCCTGGATCATTTGGGCCTTTCGATAAATCGTTCTTGATTGAGTTGAAGGTAATCATCGATGACCACCTGGGTCAAATGAAGAATGGGCTGGGGCAGCTCATGCAGCGGAAAGAAGGCAATTTCCTGCGTTTCATCGCCGGTGGTCAAATCACCGGTGTAAGCGACGCAGATGAAGGCGGCACTCACGATGAATACTTCATCACCATGCGGGTAGCGGTAGTAAAAATCGGGACCGGAGTACATCTTGAAAAAAAACAGTTGACTGGCGAGCAGTCCAGTCTCCTCCTGCGTTTCCCGGCGGGCAGTCTCTTCCAGCGTTTCGCCGGGTTCCATCATTCCTCCAGGAATCACCCAGGTGCCGTTGTCTGTGCGTTTCAACAGCAACAAGCGATTTTGGGGATCGAACACAAGCGTTTCGGCGCCAACGAGAATTAACGGACGGGTTCCCACAAGGCGGCGCAGTTCGCCGACATAATTCATGAGGCCTCCGTGAGCAATTGTACCAGCGAATTGGTCTGAACCACCTTGTCCGAAGATGTAAACAGGGTAAAATTGAAATAACCCAAAAATAATCGAAACAAAAGAGGGAAGCATGCCAACATTATCGTCCGCCCGCCGGGCTATTCAGGTTGCGGAAAAATCAGCATTATTTGTTAACCTTTATGGCACTCACGAGGATAAAATAGCCGCGATGCAGCGCCGGTGGCTGGGTTTGATTGACCGTTTTGCCCAGGATTTTCCGGGTACCGATGAAGTTCACCTGTTCAGCACACCGGGGCGCACCGAAGTAGGCGGGAATCACACCGATCACAACGCCGGGCGGGTTCTGGCGGCGGCGGTGAACCTGGAATTGATTGGGGTGGCAGGCGCAAGCGGCGATGGCATGATCACCGTACATTCTGAGGGCTACCCGGAAGTCCGCATCGACATCCATCAGCTCGAACCGGTCGTTGAGGAGCGCTTCACTACGGCTTCCCTGATTCGCGGCGTCTGCGCCCGCATGCAGCAATTGGGTTATGCCATCGGCGGTTTTAACGCCTGCCTGACAACCGATGTGCCCAAGGGTTCGGGGCTCAGTTCATCCGCGGCTTTTGAGGTTCAAATTGGCACCATCTTGAATTTCTTGTTCAACGACGGGAAAATGGACGCTGTCCAAAATGCCATGGTTGCCCAATTCGCCGAAAACAACTATTTCGGAAAACCGAGTGGCTTGATGGACCAGACCACCTGCTCAGTAGGCGGGTTTGTGACCATTGATTTTCGCGACGCCGAGCATCCCGTCGTCCACAAGGTGAATTATGATTTCGCTCACAGCGGATATGCGCTGGTTATTGTGGAAACCGGCGGCAACCATGCCGATTTGACCGATGAATATGCAGCGGTTGCCGGTGATATGAAGTCGGTGGCGGCTGCATTGGGCGGAAAAGTGCTCCGGGACGTATCGCGCGAGCGTTTGCTGGCAAACATGGCTGAAGTGCGGGGGCGCACTTCGGATCGCGCTGTGCTGCGCGCGCTGCATTTCTTTGGCGATGATATGCGTGTAGTGGATGAAGTGCAGGCTTTGGAACGGGGTGATTTTCACCGCTTCCTGGAACTGGTAAAGGAATCTGGGCGAAGCTCCTGGATGATGTTGCAAAACTGTTATTCTACGCACACCCCTCTGGAGCAGGGCATCCCGCTGGCGCAGGCTGTCAGCGCGCAACTGCTTGGCGAAGAGGGCGCCTGGCGGGTGCATGGCGGCGGATTTGCCGGAACAATCCAGGTGTTTGCACCGGCGGCGAAAGTGGATCAATTCGTGAGCGCCATGGAAGCCGTGTTTGGCAAGGGATCCTGTTATCCGATCATGGTCCGCGCAGCCGGTTCGGTCAAGCTGGAAATTGCATAAGGAGCAACAAATATGAACAACAAACAACCGGAAACCGTTTCCTTTGGCAATGACAGCCTGACCTTGTCCGTGCTGCGGCATGGTGGTCCGCGGGTGGTCGGACTGGTCCCGGGCGGAACCGATTTGAACCTGCTGGCGGAAGCGCCGGATGCCTTCACCATGACGCCCTGGGGTCCTTACCATTTCCTGGGTGGACACCGCCTGTGGCATGCCCCAGAAGCTCTGCCGCGTTCGTATGACCCGGATGACAGCGGGGTAACCGTCACGGTTACGGGCGGTGAAATGCTGGTTCAAGGACCGGTGGAAACGCATACCGGGATTGAAAAATCCATCCGGTTTGTGATGGATTCGAAACGTGCGCTGGTGCATGTGGAACACCAGATGGTAAACCACAATGTCTGGCCAGTGGAGATGGGCGCATGGGCGATCACCCAGATGCGTCTGGGCGGTGTGGGCATTTTGCCCGTGCGTAAACCAGGTGTGCTGGACGGATTGCTGCCAGATCGCCAGGCTGCTTTCTGGCCTTATTCTGACCTCGAAGATCCGCGGTTCCGCCTGGGTAATGATCTTTTCCAGGTGGAAGGGAAAGCATCTCCGAATGCGTTTAAGGTCGGTGCATTCAATCCTTGTGGATGGATTGCTTACCTGATCCAGGACTATCTATTTGTGAAACGTTTCAGCGTGGTGGAGGGGAAGTTTGCCGATTACAACTGCAACGCTGAAATCTATGTGATGGATAAATTCCTGGAGATTGAAACACAGGGTCCGATGACCGTGGTGGAGCCGGGGCGG
>JACRAG010000265.1 GCA_016213455.1 Anaerolineae bacterium
GCTCAATCAGGCTGACCGTGCGGGCGTTGTTCACATGCCACTGGGGGTCCAGGTCGCCGTAGCGAATGTCAATCGGTATGGAAAAATGAAAATCAGGCATCGCCCCATTATACCGGAGGGCATCCCGGCCTGTCTAGCGGAGCGCAACGTCACTACAAGGGGTGATAACTGTCACTTGTCGGATAAAGTGGATATATATAAACTTATTACATCATGGAGTATTTCTACCCGTATTTCCGAAAAAGGGGTTTTTAAGATGCAGATCACACGCCAGGCAGATTATGCGCTTCGAGCAATGATATATCTCGCCCGTCTGGAACCGAGCCAGCGTGCCGCCACCAGCCAGATCGCTGAGGTTCAGCACATTCCGCCCAGTTTCCTCGCCAAAATTATCTCTCAACTGTCGATTGCCGGTTTGATTCACACCTCGCGCGGCGCGCGCGGCGGCGTTTCACTGGCCCGCACACCCGAAGAAATTTCCATTCTGGAAGTGGTCGAAGCCATTGATGGCCCCATCGCACTGAATGAATGCACCTCCGCCTCCGGCTCCTGCCAGTTTGGCGATGACTGCCCCATGCGGCCGATCTGGTGCAATACCCAAAATGAGTTGATCGAGAAATTGCGCCAGACTACCTTCGCGGAAGTTCTCCCAACAGCTCAATAATTTCCAAACCGCCAAAAGAGGTCCAATGCGTGCCAATCCGGTTGCTCGCAGTTGGGTGGTTTTAATGCATTCCGGTGTTCCGGCTGTCGATTGGGGCGATGGCAAGTACCTCGACCTGATGACGATGGAGTTCTTTACCGCGGAGGAAAAAGAAATCAGCCACCGCGCGCTGGAGACGGATTTGCACTGGTTGAAGCATATCGGGCGCATCGATGATTATGATGTAAATTATATTTATCTATCGAATCTGCCGAATTTCAACAGTTTGGAAGACAATTAATTCCGTTTTCGTTTATGATAGAGGCTGTCCGATATAACGGGCAGCCTTCTTTTTTTAAACTCACTTTTTTGCCGGTATGGAGCACATATGGTCGCCTTCTTCCGTCGTCATCGCCTCCCCTCCTTGCTGCTCTCGCTGTTGATCATCGCCGCTGTGACGGCGGTCTCTCCGCTGGAAAAGACATTGGGAGCCAATGTTCGCCTGATCTATTTCCATGGCGCATGGGTGTGGACCGGCAAGGTTGCCTTTGCGCTGGCTGGCGCGGTTGGCCTGGCTGCGCTGCTCTTCCCCGGACTGCGCGCGCGCCTGGCAGGCTGGTCGCTGGCGTTGGGGCGCGCCGGGCTGGTCTTTTGGCTGACTTACCTGCCGCTTTCCCTGCTGGTTCAACAGCTCAATTGGGGCGGCATCTTCTGGGACGAGCCGCGCTGGCGGGTGCCGGCTGCCTTTGGTGTGGCGGCGGTGCTGGTGCAGGTGGCGCTGACGCTCTTCAACAGCGCGGTGTTGACCGCATTGGCCAACCTGGTGTTCGGCGCAGCCCTGTGGATTGCCCTGGCGCAAACGCAAAATGTGCTCCACCCTGACTCGCCAATCTATGGTTCCGGTTCCCTGCGGATTGAGTTTTTCTTCAGCCTGCTGGTCGCGCTCAGCCTGGTGTGCCTGCTGCAAATCACCCTGTGGATCCGCGAGGCCGGCCATGCTGCGAACTGATGCGCGGCTGCGGGCGCAGGTGGGCCTGTTTGTGGTGGTGCGCCTGGCGATCAGCACCAGGTACCGCATGATGTATCCCTTCCTGCCGGTCTTCGCGCGCGGCTTGGGCGTGGACCTGGCGGCGCTTTCGGTGGTGTTTTCGGTGCGCTCTTTTGCCGGTGCATTGGGGCCGCTGATGGCTCCACTGGCAGACCGTTACGGACGCCGGGTTGCCATGCTGGTAGGATTGGGCATCTTCACCCTGGGGGCGGGGGTGGTGGTGGTGAAGCCCAGTTTCTTCACTTTTGCGCTTTCGGTGTTGCTGTCGCACATTGGCAATTTGTTGTTCCAGCCGGCCATGCAGGCCTACCTGGGTGACCGGGTGGCCTATGAGCAGCGTGGGCGCGTGATGGCTTTGACAGAGACCTCCTGGTCGCTGTCGTTTTTGATCACCGTGCCCTTGTGCGGCCTGTTGATAGAACGGGCAGGCTGGCAGGCAGTGTATCCGCTGCTGGCTGGCGCCGGGCTGCTGGCAGCCGCGTTGATCTACGCCCTGATCCCGCGTGACCGTCCGGAGCACCACGAACCCGGCGTCATGTGGCAGGCATTGGGCAGGGTGCTCACCTCGCGGCGCGCTCTGGCTGCGTTGAGCGTGTCGGTGCTCATCTCTGCGGCCAACGAAGTGGTCAATTTCATCTTCGGGGTGTGGATGGAGGACAGCTTTGGGCTAAAGATCGCCGCGTTGGGCGCCGCTTCGGTGGTGATTGGCGTGGCTGAGCTGACTGGCGAAGGCGCCTCGGCCCTGCTGGTGGACCGCTTTGGCAAAACGCGTTCGGTCACCGCCGGGGTGATGATTGCCAGCCTGGCGGGGATTGTTTTACCGATGTTGGGTTTCAGCGTGCCGGGTGCACTGGTGGGGTTGTTTCTGTTTTACATCGGTTTCGAATTTGCGCTGGTCAGTTACATTCCATTGATGACCGAGGTGATGCCGGCGGCACGCGCCACCTTTATGGCAGCCACCCTGGCGGCGTTTTCTGTCGGCAGGGCGCTGGGTTCATTGGCGGCTCCGCAGCTGTATCAATGGGGTTTTATTGCCAATTCAGCCGTGGCTGTGGCGCTGAACCTGGCAGCCTGGCTGATCCTGACGCGCATCCGCCTGCGCAGCCAGATGCAAGCACAAACCGAGCCATAATCCGGCAGGGTTGCTCCGCTTCCCGTTGTTAAGAAAAAAATCGGGCTGCGTATGAGCGGCCCGATTTTTAGCGTCTGAAATTCTGTTTACGGCAGCGGATTGTTCTCGGCGAAGCTGTTGCCCAGGATGAATTCCACATCCACGGTTGCGTTGGGGTCAAAGCGGTTGAGCACGCGCGTACCCTCGCCGCACAGTTGCGCCAGTTTCTTCAAGGTATAAGGTTTGCCGGTGTAATCCACCAGGGTGCAGGTGGCGTAAACCTGATCGGCATTGGCTTCACCGACCACATCGAAGCCCTGTTCCTTCAGGTAGGCGCTGGTGCGGCTTGCCAGGCCTTCGGTGTTGGTGCCGTTCTTGACGACCACGCGCGCCTTTTCCTGTTTGGCCAGTTCGTCGATATCCTCACTCACCACCTCGGGCGCGGCGGCAGCCCCGGTATCGGAAGCGAAGATCTCGTCGCGCAGCAGGCGAATCTGATCCGTGATCGGGATGTAGATGGACTGTCCATCCGGCGAGGTGCCTTCGGTGACCTGGTTGGGTGGGCCGATGACGCCGCGTTTGATGTTGCTCATGCCAATGTCATTGCCCAGCAAGCCCAATTGAACGATCTGCGTCAGGGTCAGATTGGTGCGCACGCCTGCTTGAATTTCGGCATACAGTCTGGGCGCCTTGGCAACCAGCGAGGGCAGCTTGTTGAACTGGAAGACGCGCTCAAAGAGCGAGAGGATCACTTCCTGCTGGCGTGCAGCGCGGTCGAAGTCACCGCCTTCGGTGTAGCGATTGCGCGCATAAGCCAGCGCGGTCTCGCCATCCACCACATACACACCCGGATCCAGGTAGAAGGAGTTGTTGGGGCCAATCGGGTCAATCTTGATGCGTTCTTTCGGACGGATCTTGACGCCGCCGAGTTCATCCACCACGCGCACGAATGCGTTGAAATCCACCAGCGCGTAGTATTGCACCGGCACGCCCAGGAACTGCTCGACCGTATCCATGGCAAGACCCGGACCGCCTTCAGGCAGCCGGTTCAACTCACCCAGGAAATGGGCGGTGTTGATTTTGTAATAGTCGTAGCCAGGAACGTAAACCCAAAGGTCGCGCGGGATGGACAACATACCGGCACTCTTGGTGACCGGGTCGATGGTGACCAGCATCATCGAGTCGGTGCGCGAGGCGGTGTTGGTGTCACATTCCTGGAAACCCTGGTCGGTCTCGCAATCGCGGTAGTCCAGGCCCATCAGCAGGATGTTGACACGGGTTTTACCATCCCAGGCAACCGCGGCGGGGCCGGCTTCGGGCGCCTGGAAAGGCACATCCGCGCCTTTATCGGGCAGCACAATGGTTTGATTGGGGTCGGCTGATGCGCCGGCAGCCGGCGCATTGCCGTCCAGGCTGGTCATTCGCCAGGAGGCGAAGAAATTGCGTGCCCAGATGAAAGCCACCACGGCGGTTGCCAGCGCCACCACAGCCAGAACAACGATCAAGATGATCGTCAGGCGGTCGACTCTACGGCGGCGGCGGACAAATTGAAGGTTTGCGCGGTCCATAGTTAAAAGGTACTTCTCCTCTACCAGAGCTTTCACTACAGGGGTGCAAGTTCCATTCCACCTGCAAGCAGGCAAAAGACTGCCCCCAGGCGCTCCGGGGCGGTGGTGCGCCTAGCGAATATCAGGCGGGGGGACGGGCAGCGCTTCGACCTGGGTCGAAGTCCACTTGTCACCCTCGTCAATCAACATTACCGGGATGTCTTCGACGATGGGATATTTCCGGTCGCAGTCCTGGCAAACCAGCCAGGTCTCTTTGATCAAGGTGAGCTTGCCTTGTTTGCCTTCTTCGCGAACGCAAACCGGGCAGCGCAGGATTTCCAGCAAATCGGCACTGACCATGCGGTCTCCTGTGTTCAAGTGTATTGGTGCTCCCGCCAGGATTTCGATCATCCTGTGCGGCAAACCCCCATACGTCATGTGAAGGGGTGACACAGCACTATGCCATTTTACCACTAAAAGAGGCCAATTATTCCCCGCAGTCAAGAGGGGAAAACAGGGGGATTGCAATATGGAATTTTGTTCTAGAAAATACCCCTAAAATGTCATTGCGAGGCGGCTTTGCGCCGAAGCAATCTCGTTAAAGGTCCAAACTATTCAAGGCGAGATTGCTTCGATGCCTTTGCAAAGCCTTCGGCATCTCGCAATGACACTTTCATATCCCGGTTTAAATTCAATTATCAGACAAATAATGCAATCGCCCTAGAGGGTTAAACCAGACAGGCTGGGCGGAATTTGAAGCCTGGCCTGTCTGTATCAGGAAAACAATTCCTCAGCGCGTGATGAGCGGGATATGCAGGAAGTTATCCAGCGTGGTGACGGTCAGGCTGATGGGGATGGTGGTGGGCGAGTTGATCACGCCGGTGGGGCTGGTCACCGTCACGGTGATGTTGCCGTTATAGGTGCCGGGCGTTTGCTTGATGGCGTTGGAGAGCACCAGTGTGGTCTGGCTGAAGGGGGTTGAGCCGTTGACGCCGGGGTTGGCGCTGAGCCAGGTGGGCATGGTGGCGTTGGAAATCTCCCAGTAGAGCATTGTGTCATCTCCGATATTTTCGGGACGAAGAATGATAAATTCAGGGTATTGTTTGCCAGTCGCCTGATCATATAGAACGTTAATGGATGAGGGCAAACCACTTAATTTTGGTGTCAAGCTTGCTTGAATATTATCTTCTGCTGAGCGCAAAGCGCCAGTTGTGGGATTTTTTACTTCAACTTTTACGGTTCGGATGCCGCTCAATCCGCGAAGTGTCCATTGCATCCGGTTGTTGTCTGGAAAATTCATCCAATTTGACCAGCTTCCA
>JACRAG010000029.1 GCA_016213455.1 Anaerolineae bacterium
GCGTCCAGCACGCGCGCACAGGCTGGCAAATACGCCAGCAGCGCATCCCAGGTCAGGTCAAATTCCAGCGCCCGATAAGGCGAGCGCGCCAACCGGTTCCACTCGCGTTCCACGCCGGAATCATACGCTTGAGCCACTTTCGCCAGGAGCTCATCCATTGCGCTGTGACCCAACCAGCTCACTTGCTCTGCAGCCGGTCAATCAGCTTTTGCAGTTCTTCATTGGCCTTCTGCAACGCTGAAAGAATCTGGGGGCGCGCTTCCTCGACGGTCTGTTCACCGGCAGTGCGCAGTGATTCAGCGGTGCGTTTGGCGTTGTCCTTCAAATTTTGCGCTTCCGGCGTTTTAGACACATCATCCAGCGCCTGTCCAACCTGCCGCACCGCGGACTCCAGGCTGCTCTTCACCTGCTGCGCTTCGACATTCGATTCCACGTTATTCCAGGCGGTTTTAAACACCTCAGCCAGGCTGTTGCCAAGCGCTTCAAACTGGCTGCCGACTTCTTTCCAGCTGTCACCGGTGGTCGACTGGGTTGACTGATTTTGGTTTTGCTGTTCTTCAGACATACGTCCTCCAGGATCAAAACATGCATTCCGGGGATTTCCTCACCCCGGAAAAAGGATGGATACAACCATATACGCATTCCTGCGCTGCCGGTTGCAGCCTGGACTTCACAAGAGCGCGGTGAGTGCGCCGCTCAACAGCAGCATCAGGGTCACGCCCAGACCCAGCAGGGACACCAGCGTGAAGTACACCTTACGCAGCGTCGTCCAGTACTGGCCCATCCATCCAGCCACGCTCAATCCCAGCAGCGCCAGGCTGATCAGCGCAAAGACCATCGCCAGCGCAAAAACCCAGGCATAACCCGCCGGATAGCCCATCAGCACCAGGATGTCATTGTCCTGGACCATCTGAACCATCGCCACCACCAACCCGGTCAGAGAGGCAGTCAGCAGCGCGCCTGCCAGAACTGCCAACCAGGGCGCCAGCTTGCCCGCAAGCGGCGTGGGCCTTCCGGGCTGGCTGCGCACGACCCGGATCAACCAGGCCAGCGGGAAGCCCAACAGGCTGAAGAGGAAGATCAGCGCGAGGATAATGAGACCACCCAAAGTCAACAGGGACATCGTGTCGAGGTTGAGCGCCCGGATCACCACCGGGAAGTCAATCACGTCTCTGCCGGAGATAAAATCGATCCCCAACGTTTCCATGCAGCTCGAGTCAGGCGCCTGCATCGGGTCGGCAATGAAAGCCGCCATCATCGATTCGGCGCAAGAGTCACCGATGGTGCCGTGACCGACATTGGGAAAAGTGAAGATGAAGTGGTTGGTGAAGGTCTCGGCTGTTAATTCGCCATAACGCTGCGGCGTCACCGGGTCGAAGCGCCCGTTCATCACCAGCACCGGGATGTCGGTCTGCACCGGCTGGTCCACCCGGTCACCCAGCTGATCCACACGCCAGGCCTGGCATACGTCGGAGAAAGTCTGGCTGCTCTCCACCTCGCCTTCCAGCAGGCGCGGTCGGATGCCCGAATAATCGACCTCAGCCGGTTTGTAAACGCCGTCCTCGGCGCAAATGACCGAGTAATACATGCCTTCCATGACGGTCTGGTCAAACACCACCAGCGAAAGCACCCGTTCGATCAGGGTGTAACGCCCGGCGCCCACATCGATCATCATTTTGGGCAGCAGCGGCAGCAGTTCCGTCGAGTACAGGCCCTGGGTGAGTGTGCTCAACAGCGTATCGCCATCCAGCAAGGCAGGATAGGATTCGCCGGTGTTGAAATCACTCAGGGCAATCTCGACCGGATTGGCGTCCAGCCGGTCCACCAGGTCAAAGAAGGTTTTCTCGAGATCCGGATACGCCCCGTTGCATTCCGCATCCACAGCGCAGGCGTTGAACAGCGCGGACATCGATGCGTCGATGGTGCGCACAGCCTGAAAATTGAAATCAATTTGCGAAGGCACCACGGCGTCCAGGATAACGCTGCGCAGGCTGCCCGGGAATTCGCGCATCAGATGCTGGCCCAGCAGCGTACCGTAAGACACCCCATAGAAATTGATCTGGTCGTAGCCCAGCGCCACGCGCAGTGCTTCGATATCGCGGGCGTTCTCCAGGCTGTTAAACGCGGAGAGGTCAATCCCCTCGCTGACCATGCGATCGCGGCATGCCAATACTGCCTCTTTATAGTACCGGTTGGCTTCCTCATCGCTCAGATCCTGGTCCAGCGTGCGCTTGGTCTCTTCAAATACCTCCGGGCAGGCCAGGTTTGGCTCGGAATACAGCGTGCCGCGCTGGTCAAAAAGCACCAGGTCGCGGTCGCCGCGCAGCGGACTTTCCGCCAGAAGCTGCGGGAAGAGATCCAGGGTGGAACCACCCGGCCCGCCCTGTGCGAAGAAAATCGGGTCGGATTGGGGGTTGGAAGCGCTGCTCTTGATCACCGCAAACGCCAGGCGGATGCTGCCTTCCTCGGGCTGCTCATACTTCGCAGGGACGGTCAGGTAACCGCACGCCAGATCCTGCCCTTCCAACATGCCCTCGGGAACCGTGAACATACAGGGCGCAGCCTCCAGCCCCGGTCCTTTAAATTGAGCTTGAGCCGGCTGCACGGCAAAAACAAACGCCAGCAGCAGCGCACCCAAAACCATCCCAACAAAACGCTTCCATGTCATATCGAATTTCCTTCCATCCAACCGGTACTGGATCAATGGTTGCTCAGCATGACAATTATACTGCCAGCTTGTGACAGAGCGCACTAGCGGCAACCGGGACATGCTTTTACAATCATACTGCAATTTAGTTGCAAATTATTTGCAACAGCTTATTGCGAATTATTTGCAAATGGCAACGCCAACCAAACCACAGGAATACTAACGCCATGACCCTGATCCAGCAAGTGACCGAACGTGTGCGCGGCGAAGGCGGCCGGATGACCGGTCAGCGCCGTTTGATCCTGGAAGCGCTCGAGAACCTCTCCGGTCACCCCACCGCCGAAGAAATTTACGCCCGGGTGCGCAAAGAAGACGCGGAGATCAACCTGTCCACGGTGTACCGCACCCTGCGCTGGCTGGAAGAGTCCGGTTTTGTCGCTCCCCGCTGGTTTGAAGATGACCACCGGCGCGAACGCTTTGACGCCGCCGGCAGCAGCGACGACCATTTCCACTTCCGCTGCCGCACCTGCAACCAGATCATCGAGTTTGACGATCCCAACCTGGAGATCGTCAAACAGGCATTTGAAACCCAATACCTGGCCGAAGTCGAGAACATCACCCTGGTACTGTACGGCCTGTGCGCCCGCTGCAAAATACAACCAAACCAGGCCCAAGGAGCTTAACGGTAACGCCCATGTCCAATTGTCACGGCGCCACAGCCCAACTCAACCTCGCCGGCGGACGCATCGCCCTGGTCGGCAACCCCAACGTGGGCAAATCCATCCTCTTCCACCGCCTTACCGGGCAATACGTGGTTGTTTCCAACTACCCCGGCACCACAGTGGAGATTACGCAGGGAACAGCCCGCGAAATTCAAAATGCCGTGGTGATCGACACGCCGGGCATCGTGGCCTTTCCACCGCGCAGTGAAGACGAAGCCGTCACCGCGCGCGTCTTGCTGAGCGACCCGCTGCAGGCCATCCTGCAGGTCGGCGACGCCAAGAATCTCCGCCGCACGCTGCACCTGAGCGTACAGTTGGCCGAGATGCGCGTACCCCTGGCACTGGCGTTGAACATGATGGACGAAGCCCGCGCGCGCGGGTTGCAGCCCGACTGCGCCGCCCTCGCGGAGAAGCTGGGCTTCCCGGTCGCCTCAACCATCGCCACCCGCGGGCTTGGCATGCCCGAACTGCTGGACGCCGTCCAGCACAGTGCAGTTTCCACCCTGCGCCTGGCCTATCCGCAGCCCATCGAAACCTTCCTCGAAAACGCCGCCGGACTGCTGCCTCC
>JACRAG010000272.1 GCA_016213455.1 Anaerolineae bacterium
CCTTGTGTACAAGCCAGGGCTGGATTTGTATCATTCCCAGAGATGATAGACGAAATCGGACATATGGCAAACGCATCATGGAGATTTGTTCTATAACCACCTCGTGTTTACTCACCAAATCAGGGTTATGCCCCCACCCTGCCCTCCCCCGGCGTACAAGATTCCGAATCTCCCAGGTATTTCGCCGGGGGAGGGAAAGAAATCTGCAAAAGTGAGGGGCTTCCAGCCCCTCACTTTTGCGAAATCTTCACCCCTCCCCGCTCACGACCTGAATATTCCGGGCCAGTTGCCAGCGGGGAGGGGCAGGGGTGGCGACAAGCTTCAAGTGGAACTGTGAGTTGCCACAATACGCTGGTACTACTCATGGGAGGGCGAAAACTCCCAAGATTGGTTATGTTTTTTATCAAAAGTGGCAAATATCTGACATAAGATGCGTTTACCTGCGAAATCGGACAATATCGATCTTGACCATGTAGAATTAATGTGCTACGATGTCCTTGCCCGTACCGCGCGGTGCGGGCAGAACCTGGTTTCAGTCCATTTCCATCCCAAAAGAGGATTTCGATGAGCCCCAAAAAAGATGAACAGAAGACCGAGGGTTTTACCGCCGAAGAACGCGCCGCGATGAAAGAACGCGCCCAGGAGTTGAAGGCCGCAGCGCGCATGGACAAGGACCGGGCTGCCGGCGAGGCTGCCGTGCAAGCCAAGATCGCCGAGATGCCGGAGCCGGAACGCAGCATGGCAGCCCGCTTGCATGAGCTGATTACCACCCATGCGCCGGTCCTCTCACCCAAAACCTGGTACGGCATGCCCGCTTATGCCCGCGAAGGCAAGGTGGTGTGCTTCTTCCAGAGCGCCACCAAGTTCAACTCACGCTACGCAACGCTGGGCTTCAGCGACGAGGCCCGGCTGGACGACGGCAATCTGTGGGCGACCTCCTTCGCACTGACCGCGTTGACCCCTGCCGAAGAGGCCCGGATCGCCGAGCTGGTGAAGAAAGCCGTGCGCTGATCGATCATCCTTGACAGACAACGGCACCCTAACGGTTTTCCTCTCCTCCGCTGCGTGCGCGCAGTAGTCCTTGAATGCGCTGCAATTCCTTCTGGTTCGTTGCGATGATTGCGTCCAGAGACTGCGGGTCGTCGGCAAAAAGGAACAACGGTTCAACCCGCGCTTCGGGGTCATAAATCACTTTGATGCGCGCCCCCACCTGGTTGGCGTTGACATAAGCATTCCAGATCTTCCGGCTGGGAAAATGAATCGTTGAGGTTTTTTCGACGGTGTGCGCCAGTCCATCCTGCGTCGTGTACTGGAAGGTGATGGCAAAGCCATCCTCTGACTCCGCCCGGTCATAAATGGCCTGGCTGGTCAGTACAACCCCTTCGGCTTCCATCCCATGGCGCTGCAGGTACTGCAGCCGGGCCAACAGATTTTCATAGTACGCAATCACTTCCATCATGCTCATCGTCATTCCTTCGTTGCGGTTGCTTCAGGCGGCGTGTTCGCGCCGCCACGCGGCGACCAGCGGATCCTGCTTCCAACGTGCGTCGTAGTGGTCGCCGGCTGCGAGGAGATGCCGGGTGGCTTCGGGCAGGCGTGCCCAGATGTGCGCCGGGATATGCGGATCGGCTTTCACCTTTCGCCTTCGACCCTGGCGCAGATCAGACAAAAACAACCAGAAGACAAACAAAGGCTGCTCTCCGCCGCCATGGATGAAATCCATCCAGCCTTCCGCGACCACCGCGCCACCCGGGTCAACAACCGCGACGGAAGACAGCTCTTCCAGGTTGCCGTCCAGAGCGTGCGTGCAGTGCCCTTCCGGACATGCCTCCGACCAATCGATGCGCAGTCCGGCAGGGTCAATGTCGTAGGGGGGCAAATCCTGAAGCAATTGCGCCTCCACTTCTTGCTGAAGCTGAGGCCCCATGGCTGCGGTTGAGGGGAGATGATCCAGGCTCATGCGGGGTTCCTTTCAACGGGTACGTTCATGCCTTGCGAAAAAGCTGGTCGTTATATTCCCACTCGTAGTTGCCGTGGACGCGGAACTGCATTCCATGCTCGGCGTGCTCGAACACCAACTGCACCGGAAACGAGATGAACTCAAACACATTCTCCGCCGTGCAGCGCATGGGCATGTACGGCCAAAACAGGGTGGAGTAGAGGCATTGTTGAGTCTCGTCATACCGGATGACCCATTCATCCTGCGCCGCCCCATCCACCCAGCGATAGGTTCCGGCATACTGCGCCAGGTCACACGGGTATGGATGGATGACCTGATAGGTTGAGCCCATGAAAGCCAGGATCTCACCCACGTACTGCTCCCACTGCTCTTCGCTCGTATCGATCTTGATCTTCTGGCAGGGCAGCCGGTCAAAAATGGCCATCATCTGGCTTTGCTCAAAGGCAATTGCGTCGAACATGCTGTTTTCGTCGACATAGGTATGATCTTTGAAATACACATGCAGGTCGTCGCGTTTCAACATCAGGTCGCGCCACCACTGGCCCCGCGCGACGAATGCCTTCTCCAGGCTTTTGCGCAGATCGGGGCGATGGAGGAATACGAGGATGGGATTGAGCTCCTGAATGACCTCCATCACCTGCAGGTAATACGCGAGGATCTCCTGATCATCCCACAGGCTGTGAATAAAATAGCGGTCATAGGCGTGCAGCAAACAACCCTCGGTCACGCAGATTTTTCCGGATAAGCGGATCGAATCCCGAAAGTCCGCCCATTTCTTCAGCATTCCGGCGCGGTTTCGCTGCATGCCTTCGGCGGTATCCAGCGCCCCAAAGCTGAATTCTTCATGCCGGATGGGGTGGGCTTCACACTCCTCATGCAGCCAATAGGCCGGCTGGCGCAGGTTGACCTGCCGGTAAACGCTGTTCGAAATACTGGATTTTCCAACCGACGAGTGCCCGTCAACGATGATCAGTCTGGAATTCATGGCAGTTCTCCCATAATTGTGGTGTCATTGTGCCGGTCCGGCGCGGGTCACAGCCGGCGCGGTTCATAGCCGAATGGGCGGCATTGACAGGATCACGCCGGCGATGATGAACGTGACCACCAGCGCGATGAGCGCCGTCGCCCACAACAGCCACGTTCCCCGGCTGACGCGCGGGTCCAGGGTGGACTCGGCGGGGTCAGCCGGATTATAGTAAACCGTGACCTGGCTGCCTACCGGGTAGCGCGCGGCTTCCTGCTGCGCGTCGCCGGCTTCGGAGGAGAGCACGGCAGGCCCCATGTGCAGGCGCTGGCCCTGGTAAGACACGTCATTCACCCAATAACCATATTGAACGTGCGGCGCGTAGCGCGTCGCCATGCGGTAGCGGCGGATCGAAGTGCTGCGCCGCACGCGCACGCTCGTTTCACGGACGCCCGCCGTCAAAACCTGCCCCGGTGTTTGGGGCCAGCGCCGGGCAGTCCGGGCCTGGGTATGACTCTCCCAGGCCTGGCTGGCAAGCAGGAAGACGACCACGCCCATCGGCAGTATCAGTGCGGGAAAGAGGAGGAGGCGAAGGTCCATGGGGCTGTACTCCGCAGGCGTTGGTGAGTGAAGGAAAAACTTCCCGTCCGGGGTGCGCTGGGCGGCGTCAGCCCGCCGGGATGGGCTGAGGCGCGCCGGACCGCCATAACAGGATACCCTGTACGACGCCAAGAATCACTCCCAGGAGGATCGCCAGCCCTTCGAGTTCTGCAAACCGGTAAACGAACCAGGCGGAGGCGCCCGCCAGAACATAAAGTCCGCTGAGCAGGCGGGGAAGCCGGTTGGATGTCCAGTTGGCTGAACCAAGCAGGACAAACACCCAGCCCAGGAAGTGAAACCCGACGGCGTTAACCCCACTCACCAGAGTGGTCCAGACGATCAGCACCGTAGCCGAGTCCTCCAGGTTCAGGTCCGGGTGGGCCAGGTGATATTGGCGATTGGAAGCGCGGATGAATGCCACAGCTGCCATGCCGGCAGCTGCCAGCACCGCTGCAATCAGCGCCAGGTCCATGCGGCGCGGTGCGCTGCCTCTACCCTGCTCACGGAGCACATAGGTCATGATGACTATACTGGCTGAGAGGATTGGACCGCAAAGAAAATCTGCCAGGTCATACGCCAGTATGCCCAGGGGACTTTGCAAATTTCCGGTCAGATAAATTAGCGGCGCGATGATCAAGGACCCCGATAGCAGGAAAGAGGCAAGCCCGCCCCATTTGTTAATGGTCATGGTATTCCTCCAGAAGAAAAACATTAAGGATCGATCCAAAAATTATTCCCCCGACCCCAGAGACGGAGATAAATAGGAACGATCTCCAAACTTATGAGGGGATGAACCAGGTTGTTAATTTTCGGATCGATTAAAAAAGCAGGCCTGGCGGTTGGACTCAGCCCTGCAGTTATTGCAGAGTAATGTGCCTGAACAATTTGCTCGCCGCCGTGTGCACTATGGTGTACTCCATACTTCATCGTAGGGATGGGGAAGAAGGTCTTTCAACTTCACCGAACTATTTTCTCCCAGTACAACTTCCGTGTTTCGATAATTGGCGCTATCAATCTGGTACATGAACTCCCTGCACCTGCCGCACGGAGGGAGCACCACACCCTCTCCCCAAATTGCGACGATCTTGGCGATGGCACTCTCACCCGCAGTGATCATTGCCGCAATGGCGCTGTGCTCTGCACAAAAGCCGATTCCACTGCCGATGTCGATGCAAACGCCCAAATAAATTTGACCAGATGCGCTGACGAGGGCGCAGGCAACATCGCCGGCGGAGTTGTCATTGGCCAGTTTTCTGGGGTGAAGCACCGATTTTGCTTTTTCAATCAGCTCAAGATGGGTGAGTTCTTTCATTGTCCTTAATGGTTCCTTTCGCGATTTTCTCGCTGGCCTGACCGCGGGTTGAAATGCAGCGCTGTCCGGCGGCGCAGTACGCCACCCGATCAGGATTTTTGCAGCAGAATATGATGGTAACCATCCCCATCTCCCGCACGGATCACCACAAAACCGGCCTGAAGGCTCCAGGTTTGGACCTGTTGGTTGGTGGGATGATAATGATACACCTCTTCGTCGGGATATTCGCCGTACACCACCGGCA
>JACRAG010000284.1 GCA_016213455.1 Anaerolineae bacterium
TCAAATTCTTCCTCTTCACCCTGGCCGGCTCCGTGTTGATGCTGCTGGGCGTGCTCTACCTGGGCCTGACAGCCAACACCTTCTCCGTGACGGCGCTCATCGCCAGCCGGGAGACCTTTGCCAATGCGCAGTTGTGGCTCTTCCTGGCCTTCGCGGCGGCCTTTGCCATCAAAGTGCCGGTCTGGCCCCTGCATACCTGGCTGCCGGACGCGCACGTCGAAGCGCCTACAGCCGGTTCGGTGCTGCTGGCGGGCGTGCTGCTGAAGATGGGCACCTACGGTTTCCTGCGCTTCAACCTGCCGCTCTTCCCCGAAGCCTCCATCGCCGCGGCGCCCTGGATGGCTGTCCTGGCTGTCATCGGCATCCTATACGGCGCAATCGTCTCCTTCCAGCAGAAGGATGTCAAAAAACTGGTGGCCTACTCCTCGGTCAGCCACCTGGGCTTTGTCATGCTGGGCATCTTCGCCCTCACCCAGCAAAGCCTGTCAGGCGCAGTGCTGCAGATGGTCAACCACGGTCTGAGCACCGGCGCGCTGTTCCTGATCGTCGGCATGCTCTACGATCGCCGCCACACCCGCCTGATGAGCGCTTACGGCGGCATCTGGAAATCCGTGCCGGTGTTGGGCGCGCTGATGCTCTTCGTCAGCCTTTCCTCGGCGGGCCTGCCCGGCCTGAACGGTTTCGTCGGCGAGTTCACCATCCTGTTGGGCTCTTTCACCTCCACCGTCCTCGGCAGCCCCTGGTTCGCCATCGTCGCCACCCTGGGTGTCATTTTGGCCGCGGTTTACCTGCTGGTGATGTTTGAAAAGGTCTTTCTTGGCCCGATAAACCATGAAGAAAACCGTTCGTTGAAAGACATCAACCTGCGCGAAGCGCTGGTTCTGGTTCCGATCCTGCTGGTCATCCTGTGGATCGGCGTGTACCCGAACTTCTTCTTCAACCTGATCAACCCATCCGTCGAGCAGCTGGCAACCCTGCTGCAGACCGCTGCAATGGCCGTTCGTTAGGCGGGGAGGAAAACACTCATGACCATGTCTTTCACTGACTTTCTGACCATCCTTCCCCCGGCCTTCATCGCTGTCGCAGCGGTGATCCTCCTGGTGGTCGATCTGTTCATTCCCAAACACCGGGAAGGCATCACCGCGCTGCTGGCGTCTGTCATCCTGGCTGGCGGGCTGGGGGTCAACCTGGCCATGTCCGGGCGCAGCCTGCCCCCGGCTTTCAACGGCATGTTGGTGCTGGATGGCTTTGCCGTCTTTGCCAACGCCATCATCCTGGTGTGCGGTCTGGCGGGGATTGCCCTGGCCTTCCATTTCCTGCGCCGCATGGGGCTGGACAACAGCGAATATTATCCCTTGATGCTCTTCTCGACAGCCGGCATGATGCTGCTCAACCAGGCCTATGACCTGATCATCGTCTTTTTGGCCATCGAGCTGCTCTCCATCCCGCTGTATGTCATGGCGGGCCTGGCTCGCCCGCGCCCCGATTCGGAAGAGTCTGCGCTCAAGTACTTCCTGCTGGGCACCTTCTCCTCGGCCTTCCTGCTCTACGGCATCGCCTTGATCTACGGCGGCACCGCGCACACCAATTTGATCGGTATCGTTCAGGCGGTCAGTGACGCGACCACTTTCCCCACCCTTTTCCTGGTCGGCGCATCGCTGATGCTGGTCGGTCTGGGCTTCAAACTCTCCGCGGTGCCCTTCCACATGTGGACGCCCGACGTGTACCAGGGCGCGCCCACCCCGGTGACCGGCTGGATGGCTGTGGCGGTCAAAGTTGCCGGCCTGGCGGCCCTGCTGCGCATCTTCGTCATGGCGTTTCCCAGCCTGGCTTACGCGCTCTCCCCCATCCTGGCGGCGATGGCAGCTCTGACCATGATTGTGGGCAACCTGGTCGCCCTGGTGCAGAACAACATCAAGCGCCTGCTGGCCTACTCCTCCATCGCCAATGTGGGTTACCTGCTGATGGCCTTTGTGCCCTTCGCAAATGCCCAGGTGGCTTCCGACGCCATCGCCGCGACGCTTTTCTACATGGTGGGCTACACCTTCACCAGCTTTGCGGCCTGGGCCGTGGTGGCAGCCGCGGAAAAGGCCGAGGGCAAAGGTCTGGAGATTGACGACTTTGCCGGTCTGGGGCGCAAATACCCCTTGCTGGGCATCGCCATGACCATCGCGATGCTTTCCTTCACCGGCATTCCGCCCACGTTGGGTTTCTGGGGCAAGTTCTACATCTTCCGCGCCGCCGTGGAAGGCGGTAGCATTGCCCTGGCGCTGGTCGGCCTGCTCACCTCACTGCTGTCCGCCTACTACTACCTGCGCGTGGTGGTGGTCATGTACATGAAGCCGGGTGAGCCGGAAGCACAGCGCGAGCCGTGGGTCAACCTGCTGGCAGCCGTATCGGCAGGCGCCACCCTGCTGCTGGCCTTCTTCCCCGGCCAACTGCTGGATTGGGCCACCCAGGCATTGCTGAAGTTGATCTAAACCCTGAGAGATCTCAAGATAAAAAAAGCCTCGCTTTCCGCGAGGTTTTTTTGTGGATGGTCAGGAGAGTGGGCCGCCGGCGCCGAATTCTGCGCGCCGTTTGGGGGAAGTGGGCACGTAGCCGGTCAATTCACGCAGCGCATCCGAGCCGACCCAGCGCGCCGATGCCGACGGTGACGCCTTCAAACGCTCTGCCGATTGCATGGCGGCCTGGCACAGCCCGGCATTGCGCTTGCCAATCTGCCGTAAAGCCCAGTTGACCGCCTTTTTGACAAAATTGCGGTCATCGGCTGCTTCGCGTTCGA
>JACRAG010000037.1 GCA_016213455.1 Anaerolineae bacterium
CACGCCGGCAAAAGCGAGTCCGCCGAGTACAACCGCGCCGATCAATAGAACAACGATAAATTTCTTCATGTGTGAACTTCCTCCGTAAACAGGTTTCTTCTCTCCCGGTTTCCTGCCGGTCACCGGAAAGCGAAGCGGTTTTGTCTTACGGCTATAGAATAACCAGTACTTGTGAAGAAGTTATGAAGAGGCTGTGAAGGTTGTGTGAGGAAATGCGAAACCGGACCGCCTCAGTGCGGCGGTCCGGCAATACGGAAATCTTCTACGCTTCCTGTCCGGATAGCAGCTTCATGCGCTGCAGCGGAGTCAGGCTCTCGTCATCCGCCATCAAACCGCGCAGTTCGTACATCTGATCGCGCAGCGCCGCCGCTTTCTCAAACTCCAGGTCCTTGGCAGCCTGCTTCATTTGCTTCTCGAGTTCAGTAATCATGCGTTGCAGTTCACCGCGCGGCATTGCAGGCGCTTTCTTGCCGGCGTGATAGTCGCCGCTGCGTTCTGCCATGGAATGTGATTCCATGGTCAAGCGTTCCGTGATGTCATGCACAGCCTTTTGGATCGACACCGGAACGATGCCGTGCGTCTGGTTATAACTCACCTGCTTGGCGCGCCGGCGATTGGTTTCATCAATCGCCGAAGCCATCGCATCTGTGACCTGGTCCGCATACATGATGACCTTTCCATCCACGTTACGCGCCGCGCGCCCGATCGTCTGGATCAACGCCGTGGCGGATCGCAGGAATCCCTGTTTATCAGCGTCCAGGATCGCCACCAGCGAAACCTCCGGCAGGTCGAGACCTTCACGCAGCAGGTTGATGCCCACCAGCACATCGAACACGCCCAGGCGCAGGTCTCGCAAGATCCCCACCCGCTCCAGCGTCTCCACCTCGGAATGCAGGTAGTGCACCTTGATCCCCAGCTCCAGGAAGTAGTCCGACAGGTCTTCAGCCATGCGCTTGGTGAGTGTGGTCACTAGCACACGCTGCCCCATCTCCACCCGCCGGCGAATCTCCTTGATCAGGTCATCCACCTGCCCCTGGGTCGGGCGAACTTCCACCTCAGGATCCACCAACCCGGTCGGGCGAATGATCTGCTCCGCAGTTTGTTCGTTGTGCTGAAGCTCATACGGTCCCGGTGTGGCGGACGTGTAGATGGTGTAACCCATGTGCTGCTCAAACTCGTCAAACTTCAATGGGCGGTTGTCCATCGCGGATGGCAGCCGGAATCCGTAATCTGCCAGCACGCGCTTGCGTGATTGGTCTCCGTTGTACATGCCGCGCACCTGCGGGATGGTCATATGCGACTCGTCGATGATGAGCAGGTATTCACTGGGCAGGTAATCGATCAAGGTCCAGGGTGGAGAACCCGGCGGGCGTTGATCCAGATGGCGAGAATAGTTCTCGATCCCTGAGCAGTAGCCCACTTCGCGCAGCATTTCCAGGTCATACATCGTGCGCTGCTCAATCCGCTGCGCTTCCAGCAGGCGGTTCTCTTTCTTGAAGTACGCGATGCGTTCCTGCATCTCATTTTCGATCTCGTTAATGGCTACGCGCAAATTATCTTCAGCCGCGACATAGTGTTTCGCCGGGAAGATGGTCACCCGCTCCGGCTCGGCGTAGATTTCACCCGTGACCGGGTTCAATTCCACCAATCGCTCCACTTCATCGCCAAAGAAGCTGATCCGCATGATGCGCTTGTCTTCATACGCCGGATACACTTCCAGGGTGTCGCCGCGCACACGAAAAGCGCCGGGTTGGAGTTCCAGGTCGTTGCGCTGGTACTGGCTCTCCACCAGCATGCGCAGCAGCGCATTGCGGCGGTAGATCTGCCCCAGGTCCAGGTTGATCACCTTTTTGCCGTACTCTTCGGGGTTGCCCAAGCCGTAGATGCAGGAGACCGAAGCGACGATGATCACATCCCGGCGCGACATCAGCGCCGTGGTGGCTGCCAGGCGCAGCCGCTCGATCTCATCATTGATCATGGTCTCTTTTTCAATGTACAGATCGCGCTGTGGAACGTAAGCTTCCGGCTGGTAGTAATCGTAATAGGATACGAAGTACTCCACCGCGTTCTCCGGGAAAAATTCCTTGAATTCCGAGTACAGCTGTGCAGCCAGAGTCTTGTTATGCGCCATGATCAGCGCGGGCATGTTTAACTGTGCGATGGTGTTCGCCATCGTAAAGGTTTTACCGGTGCCGGTTGCCCCGAGCAAAACCTGATGCCGCAGGCCCCGTTTCACCCCATCAACCAGTTGAACAATCGCTTCCGGTTGATCGCCTGTGGGTTGGAAGGGAGAATGCAATCTGAATTCCATCCTGCGCTCCTCTCAAGATAACACGAATACTTGTTCTATTTTAACCGTTAGGGGTGGATGAGTCAATCGACGTTTTCATCCGCAATATGGATACGCAGAACACACCCTCAGGTTGCGCACATAAAAGCGCCGTCCACCAGTTGTTGGGCACAGTGGCTGGCATTGATCGCCGCCGCCAGTTCAACATCCCGCGCCCTGCCGCGTTCCAGCAATTCCTGCCCCGACATGCAGCCAGCCAGAACACGTGGCAGATCCATTTCGACGCTCAAAAACAGGCGTTCCGCCAGCTCGGCTTCGATGGTTTTTTCCCCCACCATCCGCGCGAAGATCGCCCCGGCACCCAACAGATCTTCCACAGCCGGACGCAGACTGCCGTCTTTCCAGCGTTCGCCAGATGCCACGACCCCGATGCGTTCTCCACTGCGCTGCGCTGCCGCGGCGACCGCGGCGGCATTGCGCAGACAACCAGCAAAGGTGATCCGCCCCTGCGTCATCGTGCTCAGGGTTGATCCATTCGGCGATGGCAGCACCAGGCGCGTGCCCGGCTCAATCGCTTCCAACGATGCCGGTGAGAGCGAATAACCCGGCTGCCGGGTTGAAACCCCCACCATTCCACCAATGCGCCGGGCAAACTCCTGTGAGGAATAGTCGTTCCAACGGTAAGGATAAATCAGCGCCCCACGGCTGACGGCTACATCCACACAGGTGGTGAACGAGAGCACATCCACAATCACAAAAACGTCCACCTGGTCGCGCAGATGAGCAAGGGCTTGTTCGCCCCACTCAAAATGGATTTTGGACATGCAGGGACCTCCTTTTTTACTACAGTGGCAGTTCAAGGACAAATTGGGCGCCGCCGCCCGCCACGATTTCAGCCGCCAGCCAGCCCAGATGATCCAGAGCAA
>JACRAG010000267.1 GCA_016213455.1 Anaerolineae bacterium
CAGGTGGTTGCCGATGTCGTGGCTGACTTGCAAAAGAGCGGCGAACCGGTACCGGAACCTCTGGCTGTGAAAAAATACAGCGGCCGCTTCATGGTGCGAGTCCCTCCTGAACTCCACCGACAGTTGGTAATGGAAGCAGCAGAATCCGGCGTTAGCCTGAACCGGTTGGCAAGTGACAAACTCAGCAGGGTACGATGCTAAAAGAGTACCAAGCAACAAAAACAGCCGCATAATCTATCGCGGCTGTTTTTGTGCGCCAACTCTTTCAACTACGATCCTATTAATCACTTCGCGCTTGCACCAGACCCAAATTACATCCCGGGTGATGTTCTGCCAGCATTGTCCAGGACAATCGCTCGACCACCGTCCACCAGATGCCAGGGATTTCATACCAGCTTGCCCCGGCGACGTTCCGCGGGATATCCGGGTCTGGGGCCGTAACCTTTGCCAGAAACCCGTCTGGATGGGTTGCCACCCAGGTGTAGTTGATTGAATAGATCGGCGCCAGGGCTGCTAATGAGAGCATCATTCCCCATCCGCAGCGAGCTGGTATGACGGTCTTCGCCGCATGCAACCGATCGTTCATGAACTCAAAATACGTCATGCCGTTGGGGACTTTATCCACCGACATGGGCTGATTACCTTTATAGAACACAAACAAAAGACTCACACAAATTGATAGAACGACAAAATTTCGAATCGCCACGCCAATAAAGTGTAGTGGTTTCATAATATCCTCCAAGAAGATAACGATGGGTATAATTTGTAACTAACGAGGGTAATGACCCTCTATCAGTTTCTTTGAATAATCAAGCTGTTCGTGTTTTGTTGTTCATAGCAGGTAATCATGGCTTCAATAGGTTTATTTCCTTTCGGAGAACCAGTCCACAATATCATTCAGACTGATCGCTCTCCTAAGCGCGTTTTTGTCTTGGGCGTTTATGCCAGTGCGGTGCATGCAAAATGGATTGATGGGAATCGGAAAACGATCGTAACTGCACTTGCGGTTGCTAGTGAGCCATATATTTTCTGGCGTGGTGAAAATGCGGAAAACATTATTAAGAACATTTCCATTCCGCGACAACTCGGCACCTTGATCCCAGCGCAGCGGCAATTTAATGGGCCGTCAGGCATCGCCCTCGATGATTTGATCCTAAAACCGTTGGCAATGACTCGCTCAGATGCCTGGTTGTGCGATTTGGTTCCACACAGCTGCATGAATCCCTCCCAAGATGAAGCGATTAAACGCGCTTATCTACCTGTTGCTCAAAAACATGAGCTGCCTATCCCTACCGTTCCCTCTGTACCTACGGTTCTGGCTGACGAAGAACGTCGAGAGTCCATCTTGTTTGAAATCCACGAATCTAAGGCCAACGTGTTGATTTTGCTTGGGGATAAGCCGATTCAATGGTTTCTGTCGCACTATGATCCGCGCTGGCGCAGACTGAAAGATTTTGGAAGTAAAAACCATTCATACGGACGGCTCCTTTCTGCAAAGATTGACGGTAAAGAATTGCATATACTGCCGTTAGCGCATCCAAGACAAATTGCTAAACTTGGGCAATCATCGCATTTTTGGCACCAGGAACACTCAAGTTGGATCGAGCACACAGCCGGCGAAGTTTCCGAATTAATAAAAACTGGTTTTTGATAATGGGCCGGCGCGAGATTTTGTACCAGCCCATTATTTACTGCTGCGCGATCTGGTCAACCGCCCGTTCCAGGTCGGTTTGATTGGGCGTCACATAAATTCGAGTCGTATTCAAGCTGGAATGCCCAAGCAAGGAAGCGACCTTTTCCAGGCCAACCCCGCTGTCGATCAAGTTTTTTGCGAAACTGTGCCGGAGCATGTGCGGGGTTAACGCCGGCAGGCCGGCCAGGCGTCCGATGCGGGTCAGAGCCCGCTGCACGGACCGGCTGCTCAGCGCTTGTTCCTGTTCGCCGTCGACCGCGATCCAGATAAAGTCGGTGCCATCCTCCGGGCGGGCGTTTAACCAACCTCGCAAAGCGTCCCGGGCATCTAAGTTAAGCGGCACGATCCGCTGTTTTCCACCCTTCCCTTGTCTCACCCAGACAATCCCCTTGCGATCGGTCAGCTGCACATCCTCCAGTTTCAATGACACCGCTTCGTTCAGGCGCAGGCCGGTGTTCAGCAAGAATATAACCAACGCACAATCTCGCTGCCGGGCGATCCAGCGCTTTGGATAGCGCAATCTAGCCACCTGCAGGTCCTTTTCAACAGCCCTCTGCAAAGCGAACTGCTGTTTTCGATCCAGGTAGCGAGGTCCTTGATTAACCTGCTGCACGCCGCGAATGCCGGCGGCGGGGTTTTTCTCAATCTGGCCGGACTGAACCGCCCAGCTCAAGTACGCCGAGAGAGCGGCCAAGCGGCGGTTAATCGTGGCCGCTTTGGCACGATTGACGGTGAGCAAGTACTGGCGGTATTCTTTGATGTCACTCGGGGTTACACCGGTTGGACTGAACGCTTCTCCATTGGTTTGCTGGAACCAGGTGCCAAATGCCTTGAGGTCGGACAGGTAACCGCGGATGGTTAACTGGGATCGATCTTGTTGGTTGAGATACCGGTCGAAATTTTCGAACATAGGTGCGCCTCCTTTGAAAGGGTTATTTACAGACAGGGTATTTTTCACGGGGTGTTCCGATTTCCAGGTATTATTTTGCCTGGACAATAGGTTTTTCTTTCATGCCCTGAAATCAATTCATGAAAATAACCCCGTGAAAACAATCCAAACCTAGCAGTACCCCATCAGGTCATGAGCAAAATCCGTCACTTCGCGAGGCTCTTTGGTTTGTAGGAGCCTCTCCAAAGGGATCACTGCCACCCGAGGGAAATAGCTGTATTTCTCTAACATGCGTTCGCGAAGGACTTGCCTCCAGGACGCGTATTGTTTTGAAAGAGAAGTTGGATCCCCTTCATCTGGCCGGGTATGCACCAGCACGAACATGCCGTACAACTCGGGGTAGTCGCGCGGGCAGAGGGTGGAATATTCGGTGGGGTCTTCACCGTTTTTTACGTAAGACTGAAGAAAGGTATCCATTTTGTCAAAGGCCAGACGGACCCGGTCAACCGTCCAAATGGGATCGAGGAAATAAGAGAAGAAGACCCGGTTCAGATACAGCGCAGGAAAGGGCCAATTTAACTCATGCGGATCATCCAAATAGGCGTCCGTCTCGTACACGATCCAATCTGCTTCCAGGCGAGTTAATTCCTCATCTTCCTTCCCTTTGAGAACGACCGGATTCCCATGTACCAGGTGATAATGATTCACACTCGAAGATTGCGGAGAGTTGGGCCAAATTTGGTGGAGTCGCTGCACAATTTCTCCCGAGCGGGGAGATAAGGGTATGGAAAGTTTGGAAACCGGAGCCGCAGCCGGTGGAGGTGCAGCAATCGATTGTAGTTCCCGGTTTCGTTCCGCCGTAAAAGTTAAAATCCTCCAGATATTTCCTGTCGGCCCGTGACGCTGGAGCAAGTCCTGAGAACTATGCCAGACCTGCAAGCCGTTCCGATCCGGTATTCCTTCTACGCGAATCAATTTCCGTTCGTTGATCCAGCTTACCAGATGATTCCAGGTTTGTCCGGATTTATTCTCTGTAACAATGTAGACCTTCTCTGACCCGCTGGCCAGGTACTTATCCATTTTCTCTTTGAGACGCTTGAGGTCATATTTGCCGCTTTCGGCTTCGATAAAAAATACCTGGCTATCTGCTGTTCTTACGACAAGGTCTGGGACGATATTTCCCAAAGGTGTTTCAACGGCAGGCGTCTGGTTGTTCGTGTATGTCCGCTGAATGGTCGAGTTCGGAAAAGCTTTGATAAAGGCGGCCGCGATCCGCTGATGGAAAATGCGCTCGGCCATGGCCTGCTCAGCATCGGGATCAGCGGGTGCTGCTTGAATTCCTTGCCTGGCAAGCTCAGCTCGACCCTTATCGGTTAGAAAGAGCATGCCGGTCGGGCGTCCAGGCCCCTCCGAAATCGTTTTTTCGGCGACAAGGTAGTTGTCGCAGAGGCGCTTAACTACACGGCTGATGGTTGCCGGCGAGACGCCTAAGCTCGTTTCCAGATAGGCCCGCAAGCATAACCGCTCTTGCCCAATCAAACGAAGAATGGATCCGTCCAAATCTGTCGGTTCAACGACAACGGCTGTTTCCGGCAGGATGGATTTGAGAAGCTCGTCTTCCCAGGCCTGCCGGAACGGTTTCTGCTGCATATACCGTTCTTGGAACGATCGACCATCAAACATTTTTAGCAAATGATCGTAACCGTGATCTACGCTCACCGGGTAACGCTGCGAGTAAGTGGCGGTTCGGTGCCATAAGTAGATGTGCTCTGGTTCAACCACCAGGTCTCTGAAACCGGCCTGGACCAGGTCTTTCATATCGATTGCTGCATTGAGGTGGCAGTATTTCCTTTTGCAGCCCCCTGCAAACAACTCGACACCCAGAGAGGTGATGAAACGATCCATCTTACCGGGTTTTCCCGCATAATAAGCTGCGGCCTGGTCTGCAAATTTCTTCTTTAATTCACAATACAGACTTTCACCTTGCCAATGTTCCATTTCAAACTCACGCGACATTATTTACCTCCGTCAGGTTGTGATAGTGACTCATTTAAGATTTCCGCTGGATGGTTAGCTTCCAGCGCCGGTAGCCGCATCGGGTTCAATTCACGAAGTCGAAACTGCTCGTATGCGGTTAAAAAATGCGCCCGATCTGCCACCAGGTTCTCCGAGTGACACAAGTTCCGCCACCCCATGGAATCCACAAGTTTTCCGATCAGTGGGTGATGAAATTCTGGATGTCCGGTGTAGCCAACGCGCCGGATCTGCTCCTCGACCTCGCTCCAGGCTTCCAGGCCTGTGGGAACAGGCTTGCGCCGGTCGAGAATTTCACTAGCCGCAGTGCGCAGCTCTGCGATGGTTGGGAAAAACGCGGATTGGGCAATATGCGCCAGCGAAGCTTCTTCCAGCAGCTCATCCGGCAAATCAGCCAATAACTTGAGATACACCCGGACCGTTTCCGGTTTGAGGTCAAAATTGGGGTAGGCAGCGGAAGCAACCGCCAATACCCGCGTGATGGTTTCAAAGGCTGCCATTTTGATGCTCCCTTAAAACTTTGCGGATAGATTCGAACCCTTTTGGCTCGTTGGTTTGCTCAGGGCGGGGAGGTTTTTTCGCCCAGGGTTCCGGAATGGCCCCTTGGGCGGCCCAATCCAGCCAACCCAAACTGGTTCGCTTGTGATCTCGGGCAACCCAGGCTTCCCAGAACGGCAGCAGAAACTCGCGGGAATGCGGCTTGCCTTTCCAGGCGCGAACGATGAGCGGCCATTGATCGCGTCTGGGCATCCGTTCGGTCACGCTTTTGATTAACTGGACTTCCGCCGGAATATGATTCGGATCGCCGGCCAAGGGGTCGGTTGGGCGCGCGGGCGAATGCCCGTTTTCTGTCGGCGAAATTTCGTTCCGCGCTCCCGGTTCCCCCTGACGGTTGCGCTCACGGTTAATTAACGGTTCGGGTGACACAGCTATGTCACCCTTTTTGCTGGATTTGACACCCTTTTTACCCGAAATGTCACCCTTATCACCCGGTTTGACACCCTTTTCTGGATCATCGGGCAAGGGTGACAAGATGTCACTCTTTTCTTCGGTCTCCATTGAGGGTGTCAAGTTGTCACCCTTATCAAGAGTTTCATCCAACGCATCCAAGGGTGACAAGTTGTCACCCATATCCTGCGCCGGTTCTCCCGTATCGTTTTTCCGCGCCGCGACGGTCTTCCCTCTTTTTGCATTGATCTTGGCCACCTTCTCTTTGGCGGTTTGGATGTCTTCAGGGCCTTTTCCGACCAGGATGTAATAGAAATGCGCATCTTTGGGGCCCGAACCGCCCCAAATCACCGCCAGCTCATTTGTCCTTTCTAGCTCCTGCACCAGACGCTGCGTCTGCCGGCGGCTCATGCGAACCTTACGGGACAAGTAATCAATTCCAGGATAAGCTTCACCTTTGTTGTTGGCGTTGTCGGCAATCGCCAGCAAAAGCAGCAGGCTGGAGCCCTTCTGTTCGGACTGCGTCCATACCAGATTCATCACTTCAATACTCATCCGTTAACTCTCTTTCACTACCGCGTTCACAAAGCGAGCGGTAGATTCCTCAAACAACAATTTGACTACGCCGGTTGGCCCTTGTCTGTGTTTGGCTACAATGACTTCGGTCAATCCTTTTTCTTCTGGCGCTTCCAGCCGGTGGAGGAACAAGACGATATCCGCATCCATCTCCAGGTTTCCCGACTCGCGCAGATCCGAAAGCACCGGCCGTTTATCGGTGCGCGTTTCAACGGCCCGCGACAGCTGGGCGGCGGCCAGGATGGGCACATCCAATTCCCGAGCCAGGATTTTCAATTGGCGCGAAATATGGCCGACCTCCTGAACGCGGTTTTCAAAACGACCGTCGCTGGCCATCAGTTGGATGTAATCCACTACGACCAGATCCAAACGGTTATGGAGACGCAGCTTGCGGCATTTTGATCGGAGCTGAGAAGGCGTCAGCGCCGGTGAGTCGTCAAAAGCCATGGGTAATTCTCCAAGGTTCTCGATGGCCCGGGTGAATTTCTCCCACTCGTTATCTTCCAATTGACCGCTTCGCAGACGCTGGCTGTTGATTCCACTCTCCTGCGATGCTATCCGCAGAGAGATCTGCCCAGTGGACATTTCGAGAGAGAAGATCGCTACGTGCTTCTTCTCTTTCTGAGCCACGTGGAGTCCCAGGCTGGTAAGGAACGAAGTCTTTCCAACTGCCGGACGCGCTCCGACAATGATCAGGTCTGAACCTTGTAAACCGCCAAGCAGCCGGTCCAGATCGATGAAACCGGTAGGGATGCCTTGCAGATTGCCGGCAGCCCGGTCGGCCACCTGATCGTAGAGATTGCTCATGGCCGCCTGTGCAGACTGCATCTCTCGGGTCACTCGGCGAAGACTGACATTGAAAACCGTTTGCTCAGCTTCATCCAGCGCTAGATCCGCGTCGTAGGGCTTGTGATAAGCGGCCTTTGCGATCCGGTTGGCGGCATTGGCCAGTCGCCGGCAGGTCGCGGTTTCTTCGACCAAGTGGCCATAAGCTGCTGCATGCAGTGAGCTGGGGGTTTGATTGATCAATCCCATCACGTACGCCGGACCACCGATCTCGGCCAAGCGGTTGCGCTGTTCAAGATCATTCACCACCGTCAGGTAATCCAACGGCTGACCCTGTTCACGTAAGCTATTAAATGTCTGCCAGATCCAGCCGTTGCGCTGGATGTAAAAATCATCCGAACATAAGAATTCGGCCAAATCCTCGTAGATTTCTGGATTGATCAACACCGATCCAAGTACTGCTTCTTCTGCTTCGCGGTTATGAGGTGGGAGGTTGTAAAATTCTTCCCTCGAAGGTGCTTGATTTGTCGAATCGTCTGTGCTATCATCCCAATCACATGATTTATGAGTTATGCCCATTTGAACCGCTGGCTGCGAACCGGCGGTTCGAGCATTTAAACCAGGTTTATCCACTGTTCATTTCTCCTTCATACAAAAATCGTGTCTTCTTATCTGCCTCGCCAAAACCGGCCCCCAAAGCCGTAGAAGGCTTTTTCGGTACTGATGATCTCGCATAAGGGGTGATCCAAAATCGTCGCGCCACGGCCTTCCTGGTGAGTTAGGGTGTTTCCCTTTTGTTTTCAAGGGGATCACCTTGGGTGTTTCCCTGGAGGAACATAGGTGTTCTCTTGAGGTGTTCCCCTACTGAAAACAAGGTGTCTCCCTTATTTCCGCTCACCGAACCCGTTTTTGCCTTTTCTTGGAAAAGCGCGAAAAACGCTCGCTGTCCATTGGATGGATCAGTATCCAGTCGTACCGCGGGCTGTCCGAAGGCATCAGGTACTCCTCAAAACGGATGTGCCCATTGCGGTATGCCAGCAGCGCTTCATATAGCAAAAAGGTAACCACCTGGCTCTGCGTCACCCGTTGGGCTTCGGCCAACCGGACAATCTGCTCCTTCAATTCTTTGGGAAGCAGCAGTACCAACCGGTTGGCGGCCTGTTCTTTGGATTTATTCCTCTCCGCCTCTTTTCGGGCCTGCTCACGCTTGCGATGTTCGATCAACAGCCGGCGCTCCTCTTGACTGAGACCGGCCTCATTCTGCCTGCGCTCCGAGTCGCGCAGCATCTCATCGACCACACTGTCGGCGGGCGGAAGTGAAAGCGCTGCGCGTAGATCGTTATTTGGACGAGCCATCTTTCCTCCTTATGCCCCCAGTCCATC
>JACRAG010000266.1 GCA_016213455.1 Anaerolineae bacterium
ATCTACTTCCCGTTGGACGCCAACCTGCAAATGCAATCCGAACTCGCGGTGCCGTTGATCTCGGCAAGCGGGCGTATGTTGGGTGTGCTCAACCTGGAAAGCCCCTTGAAGCACGCATTCAGCGAAGATGACCGCATGCTGCTGCAATCATTCGCCACCCAGGCAGTGATTGCCATTCAAGAAGTCAGCCTGCTGGACGCCATGCAGGAAATTCCGCAGTTGCTGCTGACGCAACCCAAGGCAGATGTATTCCAGCGCCTGACCGGGCTGGCATGCGACCTGCTCAATGCGCCCGTCAGCCTGATCTGGCAGCAAGAAGAAGATACCTGGCGCCTGCTTGGCAGCTTCCCGGCTCAAGATCTGGATGTCCTTCATCCGGCTATGCCAGGCTCCGGCGCTTCCAGTTTCGGCGCCACGCTGTTTGTTGATAAATCGGAGGTGCCCCAGGCTTTGCTGGTGGAAGCCCTCGAGCAGGTTGAATGGAGCCATGCCTGGCTGGCGCCTCTCACCGCCCGTCCGGACCGCGGCGCGGAAGGCGTTTTCTGTGTCTTTACCGGCGGTCCGGTGTCTGGGTCGGGCGGCGCGGAATGGGAACAAAAGGTGCTGGGTTTGCTTTCTCATTTTGCCGGCATGGCGAGTTTTTATGAGCTGCATCAGAATTCGCTGCGGAAAGCCCAGGAACAGCACGCCATTGCCGAGATGTTCGCTGCGGTAGGTGATCTGGCGACCAACCTGCTGCACCAACTGAACAACAAAGTTGGCACCATCCCGGTTCGCGTTCAGGGAATCCAGGATAAATGTGCCGACTTGATTGCCAAAGATCGCTACCTGGCGAACAACCTGGCGGAGATTGAGCGCAGCGCCTCAGACGCCATGGTGGCAGTACGTCAGAACCTGTCCCATCTACATCCAGTGCAGATGGTGCCGGTGAACCTGGCTGAGTGTGTGCGCAGCGCCATGCGCAACGCCAACCTGGGCACAGATGTTCAGGTGCATTTTGCTGCCATGGATGATCTGCCCGAGGTGGTCGGAGGTCAGCAAAACCTGACCCTGGTGTTCACCAATTTGCTGGAAAATGCTGCCCATGCCATGCGCATGCAGGGTCGGGTGGAGATCTCCGGACGCAGTGCGCAGGAATGGGTGGAGGTGCGAGTCAAAGACAGTGGTCCTGGCATTCCCACCGAGAAGCAAGAACGCATTTTTGAGCTGAATTACTCCAGCGGTTCGGCATCCCATGCCGGAAAGTTGGGCTTTGGACTGTGGTGGGTGCGCGCCCTGATGGTGCGCCTCGGAGGCGCCGTATGGGTCGAGTCAGACGGCCATTCAGGCGCCGAATTTGTCCTGCGCTTTCCGCGACAGAAAGGAACGGTATGAACCATCCGATTCGAGCGCTGGTAGTGGACGATGACCGCTCCTGGATGGAGATCATCTCGGAAATCCTCGAAGATGCGGGATTTCTGGTGGATCGCGCCGACCGGTTGGATATGGCGCTTGAGATGGTGCGCAATCATGCGCATCGTATGGCGGTAATTGACCTGTCCCTGAATGAACGTGATCATCACAATCAGGAAGGGCTGCGGATGTTGGATGAACTGCATCAACGCGATCCGGGCTGCCAGGCGCTCCTGTTGACCGGGTATGCCACGGTGGAACTGGCAGTCAGCGCGATCAAACAGTTCGGCGCAACGGATGTGCTGCGCAAGGAAACCTTTAGTCGTTCGGATTTTCGCAAGCTTGTGGCAAAAATCGGCAGCGAGACCATGACCGAACCAGCGCCTGCGCCTCCACAGGCAGCCGATGTTCCGGCGAGCGATGCCGGAGCGACAGAGGAAGCCACGCGGGTGCTGATCGTCGAAGATGATCCCGGCTGGCAGGAGATTCTATTGGAAGTCCTGGGGGATGCTGGGTTTAATGTACGCCGTTGTACCAGTTTTGGCGAGGCGTTAGGTTGTTTGCGCCGGGAGAAGTTCAACCTGGCAATTGTTGACCTCTCGCTCAATCCGCACCTGTCAGGCGGGCAAACCTCACGCAGCCGACCCGAGAGTCTGGAGGGTTACCGCTTGTTAGCCGCCGTGCGTGGAGCCAACACCCCAGTGATTGTCCTTTCCGGTCTGACCGACCCGGTATTGATTGAGCAGACTTTTGATCAGCAGCACATTTTCGCATTTCTCGAAAAACAGGCTTTCAACCGGCGAATTTTCTTGCAGACGGTGAATGAAGCCCTGCGCCAGGCGGGCAGCGAAGGCGATAGCCTGTCGGTGTTGACCGAACGCGAGCGGGAGGTGCTGGATTTGCTGGCGCGCGGTCTGACCAACAAAGAAATCGGCGAAGTGCTGGTCATTACCACCAACACGGTTAAACGGCATCTCAAATCCATCTTCACCAAACTGGATATTCATACGCGCGCCGCGGCTGTAAACAAGTACAAAGCCAGGTAGGTTGAAAGACCAAAAAACCACCGTCTCCGAAATGAATGGAGACGGTGGTTTTTATTTTCTGATGGTGAGTGATTAGCCGGCGGGGGCGGGGACCACTTTGATGAAGGTCTGTTTTAACGCATCCGGCTGTGTCAGCAGGCGAATGCGCTCCGCTTCATCGTACTGGTAGGTTTGCTCCAGCGCGTTGGTGTATTCTTGCAGCAAGGATTGCATCTCATCCACGTCCGAGTCTGTAACCGGTTCGAAGCGGACACTGGCTCCGGCTGCCAGGCGGCGGCGCAAGGCCTTTTCGTCGAGGCCAAATTCAGGGGTGAGTTTTTGATAGACCACACCGCCGGTCATGCCTGAGAAGGCATACGGGCCTGGGTCGCCCATAATGAGCACGGTGCCGGAGGTCATATATTCGCAGGCAAACCCTTTGAGATTGGCGTGGGTGCCAATGCTGCCGGAGGTGTCATCCACGGGTTCGGAAACTTCACCGCCAAACAACACGCGCGCGCCGGAAAGCCGCACACAGGCTCGCGAGTCGGCGTTGCCCTGAACGATCAGGGTGCCGTCCTGCGCCCCATAGGCGAAACTTTTTCCAACCGAGCCGTCGATGCGCAGACCATCATGATTGAGGCCTTTCATCACCGCCACGCGCCCGCCATTGGCGCCTTTGGCGACACCGTCCTGCGCGCCGCCTTCGATCAGGATGTCAATCTGGTTGCTGGTCCAGGCAGCAAAGCCGTTGCCTGCCAGTGACGACGGACCGAATCGCAGGTGCAGGCAGTCGATTTGCTGGGTGATTTCAGACTTGCGCATCAATTCACCCGCCAGGCGCGAACCCAGTGCCCGGTCGATGGCGGTGACGGAGTCCTGGTAAGTGACTTCGCGTTCATTGTCGGCAATGGTGCGCATGATCAGGTCCGTCAGGATGGTGGTGAGGCTGTTGCGCGGGCGAATGAGCAAAATGCCCACGCCGGGCTCCAATTCCGGACGTTCTTTCATCGGCACAGGTTCAAACATGGCTGAAAGGTCAATGCGGTCCCGCAAATGCACCTGTTCCAGCAGATCAGCGCGACCGACCAGGCTCTGCAATCGAGTAGCGCCTAATTGTGCGGTGATCTGGCGCACTTCTTCACCGATCCCTTTCAACATGCGCACGATTCGCTCATAGCCGGTGTCAAATTGAAGTTCGGTGAAGTGTTTGAGCCCTTTTTCCTGGGCTTCAAGTTTGGTCTGAATCTGGGTGGCAATCCCCACGTGGCAGGTGCCCAGGTTGCACTGGCGGCAAATGGTGCAACCCAACGCCACCATCGCCATGGTGGCAAAGCCAACCCGGTTGGCGCCCAAGAGAATCATCTTGACCACGTCTTCGCCGGATTTCATGCCGCCGTTGGCCCACAACTCCACTTTGTGACGGATACCGGCATCGATCAAGGCGCGGTGCGCCTGGATCACGCCAATTTCGGTGGGCAGACCGGCGTATTGCAGCGAGTGTTTGCGCGCCGCACCGGTGCCGCCGTCATATCCCGAAATGTTGATGATGTCAGCGCCCGCTTTGGCGATGCCGACGGCAATCACACCGATGCCAGGGACCACCGGCACTTTGACGCTGATGCGCGCCTGCGGGTTGACCATGCGCAGCTCTTCGATCAACTGCGCCAGGTCTTCGATCGAATACAGGTCGTGATTGTTGGAAGGTGAAAGCAAGGTGACGAAGGCAGGGGTTCGACGCGCGCGTGCCACCTTGGGGGTGACCTTGTAGCCAGGCAACATGCCGCCTTCGCCGGGTTTGGCGCCC